>CAYWZM010000006.1:0-19034 GCA_964462355.1 uncultured Candidatus Saccharibacteria bacterium | reverse complement strand
GGTGTGTTTTTTATGCTTTGTGCTCTGCATACACAAAATCTGTATCAACTTTCTCGTATGTAAAGAGTTCTTCTGGAGAAAAGAATCTGTCTATTTCCAAAAGTCCATTTTCAACACTATCAGATGCATGCACTATGTTTGATTGTGTTGAAAGTGAAAAATCTCCTCGAATTGTTCCTGCATTTGCCTCCCACGCCTTTTTGGACCAACCAAAAGTCGAATTGCTGAAACAGCATTTATTCCTTCGAGTGCTATCACCACAACTGGTGAAGACTTCATAAAATTCCGAATCCCTGGAAAAAAAGGCTTGTCTTTGATGTGTGAATAATGCTCTTCAAGAAGTGTGTCTTCGACACTCATCATCTTGAGACCAATAATCTTCAGTCCTTTTCGTTCGAATCTGCTCACAATTTCTCCAATAAGATTTCTCTGTACTGCGTCAGGCTTGATAATAATAAGTGATTTCTCGTGTACTGGTTGTGACATAAATAATCATTTTAGTGAATAATGTGTGCTCATACTAACACAAATCGTGAGTGTAATCAATTTAGCGAATACCATATCTGCGTGCGACTTCTTCTTCTACTTCAGCTCGATCTCGTCCGTACAAAAGATACGAGAGTTCTTTGAGTTTTTCGACTATTTCTGGACGACCTTCAGGTGGTCGAAGAGTTTCGATATTGAAAGGTTTGACTGGTTGACCTTTTACGAGCAATTTTACATACGCATTGTAATTTTCAAGTTTTATGAGATCGTCCGCAGAAAATACTGGAGAAAATTGTGCTTCGAGATATTTTGCATCATCAACACCCACTCGAAAGACTGCCATCGAGCCGACGTTTCCAAACACTGCATTCTTAATATCTTCTGGAAGCTGACCAATGAATTGGTGTGCAATGTTAAGCGACAAACGATATTTACGTGCCTAAGAAAGAATTTGAGAAATAGAATTTGTGGTTACGTTTTGGAATTCATCAATGTACAAATAAAAATCATTGAGAGGTTTTCCCATTGCATCTGTACGAGAAAGCGCAGACATCAAAATTTTTCCTACAATCACAAGACCAAGCAGACTTGAGTTGATTTCACCGAGTCTCCCTTTGGACAAATTTACAAGAAGGATTTTCTTATTGTCCATAATTTCCCTAAAATTAAACACTGACTTTTCTTGTGCCACAATTGGACGCATTATTTCGTTTGAAAGGAACACGTCGAACTTTGAAACAATATAAGGAACAATATTTTGAAGTGATGCTTCACCTCCTGCTTTTGATGCAATATTTTGCCAAAACGAAAGCACGACTGGGTTTTTACATTTTGAAAGCTTGAGTGCGCGGAATTTTTCATCTGCAAGCACTCGAGAAATATCAAGAAGTGTATTACCACTTTCTGGATCTTCAAGCACAAGCATGGTTGCGTTTCTGAAATATTGTTCAAACATCGGACCACCCGCAGTCTTCATATCGAACAATTTATTAAAAATAGAAAGCATTTCATCTACTACAAAGCTTTTCTGTTCAGGAAAATCTGGATCGTACTCGAGCATATTGAGTCCCATTGGTCTCGCAGTGTATGCAGGGTCAAAATAAATAACGTCGTCGATTCGCTCTCGTGGGATAGATGCGAGGATATCTTGAATATCATTTCCGTGTGGATCGATATAACACACACCGTGACCTGCTTCGATATCTTGGACAATCATATTCTTCAAAATAGTCGTCTTACCGGTACCGGTCTGTCCAATACAGTAAAAATGTCTTACACGATCTTCCTTGGTGAGATATGCAGGAGTTTCAAATCCTCGATAACGATTGACACCAAGAAGTGTTCCTTCAGCGACAAGCTCAAGTGGCGCAGCAGAAGTACCCGCACGTGCCTGCTTAAGCTGAGGCGCGCTTTTGATTCCATAAGGAAAATGCACCATTGTTGAGAGTTCGTGTAGATTCAGTGGAAGCTTTTTTGAGTCATCAAACATTCGATAAGAAAACATATGGAACAATTCTTTTGAATCTTGCCCTCCAACTTTTTTCCAAACGATAGAATTACTTCCTGCTTCAGCGAATTGATTAAAAGAAGCTGAAAGTTCTGAGACAATTTGCTCCGCACGAGTACTATCATGTGCGCCCGCAATAATACGCACATTGGAAAGCATAATTGTCGCTTTCATTTTTTCTGTAATACGAGAAACTGTGCGATCATCAATTTTTGGAGTAGTATCATCCTTCTTTTTCTCGTGACCAAAAAGTAACCCTTTGCCGATTTCTATCAAAGTATCATCTATCGCGTCCGATGTTTTCTTTATTGCATCCTTAACTGAAAGACCTTTTTCTACATGTTTTAAAATTTCTTGAAAGCGTTTTATATACGACGCACCAGTAGGGGCAATAACAAACTGAATTGCCGCACCCTCACCTTCTTTCTTGAGCTTCGAAAATGCATTCAAAATCGCATTCATTGGGTCATGATCAAATGCATCGTATGTCTTGAGAGGATAGATTTCATTTTCTTGGAGTGACGCATATGCACCACTCGAAGCACCTCCTTCCATAAACACATTATAATCATCAGCGACTTCCCTAATTTTTGAATTTGGAAAAGCTGCATGCAATTGCTTTTCACACAAATCAACATGTTCAGTTGGAGTACCTACATAAAACACCACTTCATCACTTTGATTTGAGAGCGCTATTTCAATAGTAAAATAATTTTTTGTTGAATTATCTTTGTCTGATGCAACCGAATGCATTCCAGAAAAAAATTGCTCCATACTCCCAAGAAACTCCTTAAAGCTTCGTGTGTCGCTTTCTGATTTCTCTGGCAATGTCACTTCAAACAATTTCATATGAAGAGATTTCCAAAGCTCAGTGCCATCTTTGAGTCCAGGAATTCCGTTTGTTGAGATAAGATACTGAACCAAAAATCTATGAAAATCATCGTCTAGGTGCGGATTGCCAGTTTTTTGTATCACATCAAGCACGTTTCGAATTCCGCGTTCTAGTAATATTCCAAGCAGTTCTTCCATTTTTCTATCGTGAGGCTCAGGTGAAAGACGCAATACAATCTCATGTGCTTCACCATCAGAAATCATATGTGCCCGCTCGAGTGCTTCCGCTTTTGGGATATTGCCATACGAACGAAGAGTTTGCTCAGCAATACGTTCTCTGTTTGAATCAAGACCACGTTCATAGAGTGCCTTTTCGTGAACTTTAACCTTTTCTCTCAAATACGAAAGCTCCTCTTCAGGTGAAGAGAACTGTGGCATTTCATCTGCAAAAACTGGATGTTCCATTACTCTAAGTATAACCTATAAGTCTCAATATCAAAAAGGTACAATATGTGGAGTAAACAATTTTTGACTTTTTGAAAAAGTGTTATACTAAACATATTAGTAACTAATATATTAATATGAATCCTGAACAAGAAAACATCGAACAACAAAATCATGTAGTAAACCCAGAAATGCTGGAACCTACATCACTTCGACAAGTAGAACACATGGGAGGTATTACTGAAGAAAAACAAGCAGAAATAATGAATCCTGCTCCTACAGTAGAAGCCCCTCATATCAAAAAAGAAAAAGTTGCAGAAATTAAAAAATCAATTATTACGCAATTGAGAGAACGTATTTTTGGAAATAAAGAAGATGAGTTTACCAAAGATATGAAAACTAAGATAAAAGCATGGACAGGACAAGGTGCAATAGAAGATCCTTCAGATAGTGATATCAACATGATCATTGAAGAGGCACGTGCCGATAAATTTGAAGGTAAAGTAGGAAACGCGAACGGAAAACTTACCTATAGAAAATCTTCAGATATAAAATGGGGTACAGGTGGCCACAATTTTGGATCAGGAGAATAATACGCAAAATTAAAAAACCGACCACATGTGGTCGGTTTTTTAATTATCTTTTTGTGAGCACCTCTGCCCCTTTTTCAGTAATAAGTACAGTATGTTCAAAATGAGCACTTGGTAATCCATCTTTTGTTCGAACAGTATATCCATCTTTTTCAAAAATGACTCCTCTTCCACCAAGATTAATCATTGGCTCAATAGCGATAACCATGCCTGGCTTAAGAAGTGCACCTGTCCCCTTCGTTCCATAATTTGGAACATATGGATCTTCATGAATTTCTCGTCCCACTCCATGACCTGCAAGTTCACGTACAATTCCGTATCCATGCGGTTTAATATACGACTCAATCGCATATCCAATATCACCCACATGCGCACCAGGCATGATTGCACCGATTCCTACATCAAGAGATTCTTTTGTTATACGTAGCAAATCTTTCACTTCTTTTGATACATTTCCAACAGGAACAGTGATTGCATGGTCAGCGATTACACCTTTATGAATAAGGCCAAGATCAATTGATATTACATCCCCCTCCTTTAAAATGACATCCTTTTTGGGAATGCCGTGCACCACTTCATCATTTACAGAGGCACAAAGAGCTGCTGGATAAGGATACCGCGCACCTTCCGGCTGATAATCTAAAAACGCTGGCTCATCACCAAGTTTCTTGATTGCCTCGCGTGCACACATATCAAGCTCGTAAGTTGAAACACCAGGTGCAACCATTTGTTCCACTTCCTTTAGTGCCTGCGCCAAATGTTTGCCGGCAACTCGCAACAACTCTATTTCTTTTTCTGTTTTAATGATAATCACAATTATTTAAATGAATTTATTTTTTGTATCAACTCGTTATGAACTTCTTCGATTGTTTTTTCACCTTGTATTTCAATGAAGTGATACCCTGAATGATTTCTAAAATACTCAATCGCAGGGACCACATCTCTGTCATACCAATTCAATCGACTTTCGATATATTCTTCTGTATCGTCTTTTCTTTTTCTGCCCATCAAACGCTCTTTTGACCACTCACGCGAAACATCAATCAAGATAACAAAAGGTCTTTCTCTTTTGTAAAACGCAATCATAGAATCAAGAATTGGTGCTTCAAACGCACGACGTGAAAGTCCATCCAAAATCAAATGTTCTTTTCCGGTAAAATTTTCAACGAGAACATTTGCCCATACCCATACTGGTAAAAATGCAGGAAGAAGCCCTCCGTTGTCTATTACCTCTTTTGTCATGTGACCTGTATAGGTGTCTCGTTCCATGAATTCACGAAACTTAGCACCTGTTTCTACATAGAGCACTTTTCCTCCCTCTTGTTCAAGTTTTTGTTGTAAAAGATGTGCCTGAGTACCCTTGCCACATCCTGATCTCCCAAAAAATATAAAGGTGTCTGATGTCATACCGACAGTATACCATACTGTCATTTCACCCCAGAGGTCTAGAGTGTCTCGTATTTGTATACAAAAATCGACAGTACTACTGTCGATTTTTGTGTGAATTCAATAAAGATACTCCACAATTAGTACTCTCTCATTGCAATCTGTGCATCAATTTTTTTGACAAGATCAACCGCAACATTGATCACAATCAAAAGTGATGTACCTCCAAGTGCTACCTGAGTAATACCAGTAAGACTTTTCATTGCGAGTGGAAGTATTGCAATTATTCCCAAGAATAATGCACCTACCAAAGTAATTCGTGTAAGAATTTTACTTACATACTCTGCTGTTGATTGACCTGGTCGCACACCTGGAATAAATGCTCCATTCTTTTGAAGATTGTGAGACATTGATTCAGGGTCAAATGTAACTGCAGTGTAAAAGTACGTAAAGAGAAACACAAGCGCGAAATACACTGCTCCATATAGCAATTGATTTTGAAGGAATGCAGTCATTGCATCAGCAATCGACTTGAGAATTGCATGAGATGAAGTTGAAAAGAAATTTGCAACTATTTGAGGAAACAAGAGAATTGAGAGTGCAAAAATAATCGGAATAACTCCTGCCTGTGTGAGTCGTAGTGGAATGTATGTTGATGTTCCACCAGTCACATGATTTCCATGTACTTGCTTTGCATAGGTCACAGGAATTGGACGTTCTGCTTCAGTCACAAGTACCACACCAGCAATCACAAATAGTCCAACTGCGAAAAACGCAATGTATACTGGAAGATCTGCTGTAGTAAATGAAAAGAGAGCTTGTCCAATATGAGTTGGAAATGATGCAACAATACCTCCGAAGATAAGCACTGACACACCGTTACCTACTCCATATTCAGAAATCAATTCTCCAATCCACATTGTAAGCATTGCGCCTGCAATAATGATTGAGAGGTTTGTGACTGTTTGAAGTGTAGTGAGTGTTTCAAGTGCTCCTTGTCGCTGCAAGAGTGTTAGAAGTCCAAACCCTTGAATTGCCGCAAGCGGTACAGTAAGCATTCGAGAATACTGAGTAAACTTTTTTCGTCCTGCTTCACCTTCCTCTTGATACATTGACTTGAGCTTTGGGAACATAATTGTCATCACCTGCATAATAATAGATGATGTCACATATGCGCCTACGCCAAGCATGATAATAGAAAGGTTTGAAAGTCCTCCTCCTGAAAAGATATTCAACACTCCAACAAGCTGATTACTTGAAAGAAATGCAGCGAGTCGATTTTGATCTACTCCTGGAATCGGAATTGCAGAAAGAAGCCGAAACATCACAAGTGCTCCAAGCGTAAAAATAATACGATTTCGGAGTGATTTGTCACTGAAAATTATTCGAAGTTTGTGTAATAGGTTTCGCATTCTATTTGAGTAAGATACTACTATCTTACCATATGGTTACGGGTAAGTAATGATTAAACTAGTTCACACTTCCACCAGCTTTTTCAATTGCTTCTTTTGCTGAAGCGGAAACGATACATCCAGAAGAGATAGTAAGTGCAACTGAAATTGTTCCTGTTCCCAAAATTTTTACTTTTGGAATTCGTCCTGTAACTTTTTCAATAACACCTTTCTCAAAGAGTGCAGTATTTGTAACTACATCCTTTGCAGAAAACACTGAAAGCTTTGAGAGGCTAATTGTGACAGGTCGAATTTCAAATGACTTGTTAACATTCTTTCCTCGTCCGCGTTGTTTTGGAAGCTTCTTAATAATATCACGAAGTTGTGGTCGGAGCTTTCGTCCTGCACGAGCATTTTGCCCTTTTGTACCACGTCCTGAAGTCTTAGCATGTCGTCCTCCACGTCCCACCTCTCGGTGCTTTTTATTTTTTGTCTTTCGTTTTAATGTATGAAGTTGCATAAATTATTTCTCTTCTTCTTTTGCTACAACTGCCTTCTTTGGAAGGGCAAAAGTTGAAAGAGCATTAATTGTTGCTCGACCAATGTTGAGTTTGTTTTTACTTCCAGAAAGTACTTTTGAAGTAATATTGTGAATTCCTCCAAGTACCAACATGTCTCGAATTGCAGAACCAGCCACGATTCCTCGTCCTTTGTTTGGCATAAGCCAAATTCGTGAACTTGCATATTTTGCTTTCACATCATGTGCAATTGAACCATCCTTTGTAAGCTTGATTCGGATCATGTTTTTCTTTGCAGCCTTAACAGCCTTATTGATTGCAAGTGATGTGTCAGTAGACTTTCCTGTTCCCACACCAATCGCACCTTTTTTGTCACCGATTGCAATAGATACTGCAAATGAGAAACGTCGTCCTCCGGCAACCACACGAGTCACACGTCGAATAGAGAGAATTTTTTGATCAAATTCAGGCTTTGGTCGCTCTGCGAATGCTCGAGGCGCACGTCCTGCACCTGACCGAAAACCACCTTTTGATGAACCTCCACTTCGTGGTGCACGAGCTGCACCTTCAGGAGCTACGTATGCTCCAGATTTTGTTTGAGTTGTTGTCTGTGTTTCCATAAATTAAAATTGCAAGCCACCCTTTCGAGCTCCTTCTGCAAGCGCTAATACACGACCTGTATATTTGAAACCATTTCGATCAAACACAATCTTTGAAATTCCTTTCGCAATTGCGTTCTTTGCAAGTTCTACACCAGTTTCGGTTGCACGTTCTACTTTTGTTCCTTTCTTAATCTTAACATCAGATGCTGATGCAAGAGTAATACCCCGCTCATCATCAATAAGCTGAGCGTAAATAAATGTATTTGAACGAAAGACTGAAAGTCGTGGTGACACACTTGTACCAAAGATTTTTGTTCGAATCTTTGACTTCAATCGCATTCGCTTTTGAGTTTTTTTCTGTGTAATTTTCATAAACGTTATGCTGATTTTTTACCTTGCTTACGTCGGATAACTTCGCCATCATAACGGAATCCTTTACCTTTGTAAGGTTCTGGCTTCTTGAGTGCGCGCACATCCGCAGTGAACTGGCCGACCATTTCTTTATCAATACCAGTTACCGTAATAATATTTTTCTCAGCGGTCACTGTAAGACCGTCTTTGATTGACACAAGAACTGGATGTGAAAATCCGAGCGCGAGCTTGAGAGTTTTTCCATCTGATTCTGATTTGAATCCAACTCCTTCAAGGATGAGTTTTTTAACAAATGGTTCATTAACACCCTTAATCATATTCTTCACATGTGAAGCATATGTTCCCCAGAGTGCGCGTGAAAATGGTGTACTATCTTTTGGAAGAAAAGTAACAGTATTGTTTTCAATAGTAACAACAATGTCATTCTTGAACTCTTTTGTGAGTTCACCCTTTGGGCCTTTCACACGGAGAATTCCATTTGAGAGAGTAACCTCTGTTCCTTGTGGAATCTGTATAATTTGCTTTCCTATACGTGACATAAAATTTATTGTTACCAAATACTAAACAATACCTCGCCTCCGACCATTTCCTTGCGGGCATCCTTATCTCGTAATATTCCCTTCGGTGTTGAAAGGACAAACATTCCCTTTCCGTGCTTCATCGGCTTGATATCTTTTACACCCATATACATTCGTCGTGAAGGTTTTGACACACGGACTACTTCGTGAATTCGAGGAGCACCTCCTTCAAACTTCACACCTAATTCAAGGTAAGGAAGATTTTTCTTTGTCTTTTTTGAGACTGATTCGACATAACCTTGTGCCTTCAAACACTCGGCAATCGCGAATTTGATCTTAGAGAATGGAACAGTGATTGTTGGCTTTCCAGCACCACCTGCATTCTTAAGCATGTTGAGCATAGCTCCGATTGGATCTGTCATAACTAGTGATTAGTAATAAATAGTAAGTAAACGGTGAAATACTCACCTGTGAGAATCAAGATGTTACCAACTTGATTTGCGCACTCCAGGAATCATCCCTTCATTTGCAAGTTCTCGGAAACAAATACGACAGAGGCCGAAATCACGCATGAACGCATTTCCGCGACCACACTTAAAACATCGGTTTTTTGACCGAGTACTGAATTTTGGCTTCTTTTCTGATCGTGCAATTACTGACTTTTTTGCCATAGAAATATAATATTAAAGACCATTGACCTGTGGCCTTTTGCTAATGTGTGTACAGGAGATATCTCGTTTTAGTTCTTGAATTGAGCCTTTTGAGGCACAGCTCAAGGAGTAAAACGGATCACATCCGTACAGGCACTATATTACATTTTTTACTGTGTTTTGTCAAAGTCTGGGAAGTGCTTTTTAGCATCGGAAATTGTACCCTTTTCAACATTTGTATTACCTAACATACGTGCCAAAAACACCAACCGAGAATACCCTTCTTCAAGTTTCGGGTCGAGTTCAACCACAGTCCGAGCAGAAAGCAGTGCTTCTTTTTCGTTTCCTTCTAGTGCATAGGCATATGCAAAGACCCAATATCCTTCTGGGTTCGTTTTGGAAATACGGATCGCGTTTTGGGCGTAGATTTGTGCACTTTTAAGATATGAAAGGTCTTTTGTTTTCTCGTATATATATGTATATGCACGGGATGCAAACAATTGAGCAGGAAATGAATACGCACTATTACCATCACTTAAAACTTCACGAGTCAAAAAATAAAGCATTGGCGAATAATTATTTTGAGTTGTTTTCGTATCTCTTTCAACGTAATTCATTATATTGTTTGCAAGATACGCAGACCCAGTCACACCACTTGTACTAAATAATGATCGTGCAGAATTATCAAGATAGGAAACAGGTTGTCTCATAAAATGAGATACTCTATTTCCTTCTACGAAAGGTAGTATGCTTAAAAAATATAGTGAAAAAAATGATGCAACCACTATACAACCGATTACCAACGGTGAAGCAGGTATCACATATTCATTTTTTTCACCTCGTGAAAGCCGTGCTAGTAATACGCTCAAAAGCACCAGTGTCGTTGGGTTGTCAAACACAAGTGTGTTTTGAAATAGATATGCGGTGAGTACAAAAAAATAAATAAGTGCTTCAATTCTATTTTCCTTATTCTTCCCAATTCGATATAAAAGATAGTAGCAATACCCAATACTTATTACATACAACGCAAACACAACCACGCCATTATCGTGAATCATCTCAATATAAGCATTGTGAGGTTTGTCTACCCACCCTTCTTTTTCTCTGTAAACAACAGAGTCAAAATGTTTAAAAAAAGAATACTCGAATGTCTCATTACCATACCCAGAAAAAGGTCTTTCATGGATTGCCTGAAATGCAGTATCCCAAAATAGTAATCTATTTGCACCAGAATGGTTTTTAAAAAATGAGTTGAGTGAACTTCCATCTTTAAACACGAGCACCACACACAGAATACATAAACCTATAAGTAGTGCTAAAAAACCTCGAGAAGCAAGTACTATCTTTTTTATGTTGAAAAAAAGAAAATAAAATCCTAATGAAAAAATGAGCGCAATACCAACTGAGATCACCACGCCTCTTGATTCGCCTATGCCTGATTGTGAAATAAATAATGGACTAGCTATCGTGAAAAGTAATAAAAGAAGAACACCAAGCATTTGTGCAACTTTTTTTTCATTTTTTAAGCAATACACAAGACAGAGAAAAGATGGAACACAAAGCAGAAGGACAGTTCCTGCCAAACTTGAATTTCCCTGTAGTCCTCCAAGAAACATCCTTGGAAAAAATCCATACGTCGCACCCCATACGCATATTGAAATAATTACTCCCGCACATATCAAACTCCAATCAAGCACACGCAGAACAGTCGCATCTTTCTTGATTAGATTCTTTAGTACTAAATAATAGACAACAATCCAAATCCAAAGAGCAACTCCAACACCTCTATCAAGAGTTGAGAAGAAAGAGAGTTGTGGATCAATTCCAAAAATACTTGTAATACACATTCCCACCACCACTACTACTAAAAAAATATCGAGTTTAGAAAATGATATGATCGAAGTTTCTTTTGAAAAAAGTTTTCTTAGCCCAAACACCACTCCTAACAACGAGAGAATTCCTATAAAAAAATATGCTTTTATTCCAGAAAATGGATATACTTGAGAAGGTACATATACAAGAGCAATAAGTGCGGGGAGTAATAAGAGTATTTTTTTACTATTAATAGTTGAAAAAATACGAGAAAAATAATTAGACATTACCGTGATAAGAAATTGCTTAATAGATATGGAAGAAGTATACCATTTCTAAAAAATCTTTTTAATCATCTTTCTTATGGTCACAGGCACAACAAGTGCACTATATGTCCTCAAAAGATGTACATAGTTCCACTTTGAATACTGACCTTCTTGTATCGCTTTCTTTTTTGCTTTTAATACAAAACCGACTTGAAGTTTGTTTTTGCCTCCAGTGATAGAACCTCCTGTTTCTCTGTAGAGCAAGAGAATCTTTGGAATATTTGCGAGTTTGTATTTTTTAGCAATTCTAAAATACAGCTCATAGTCCTGAGCAAATCTCCACGATTCATCATATAGACCAACTGTATCGAACACTTCTTTTCGAAGCATAATTCCTGGATGGAAAAACGGGTTGTAGCTAATTAAGACTTTGCGTAAATCTTGATCAGTGGTTGGATACTTTATTGTTCTTGTCTTTTTTCCATTCCCGTCAATAACGTCTGCCCACATACTCACAACCCCACATTCTTTGTGAGAATCTAAATACTCTACTTGTTCCTTAAATCTATCAGGAAGTGAGACATCATCACAATCAAATCGGGCTATGTATTCTCCTTTTGCTTGACGTATAGCAGTGTTGAGGTTCTTCGTAAGTCCTAGATTAAATTCGTTTGTAATGATACGAACTCGGTTATCTTTTTTTGCATATTCTTCTAAAATTTGAGGAGAATTGTCATTAGAGCAATCATCAACAATAAGAAACTCAAAATCACTGAAGGTTTGATTTAAAATACTATCAATTGCCTCTTTTAGGTACCGTGCACCATTATAGACTGACATGATTACTGAGACTTTTGGATTCATGCAGTTATTATACAATAATCGTAAAATTATATAATATTGTAAAAATATTAGTGACAAAATTAGATTTTAGTGGTATAATCAAGTTACATAAACAACATGAAATCATTACGAATTTTTTCAGTACTTATAGGAGATATTGCCATGCTTTCGGGGTCATTTTTTATTACCCTGATACTTCGATATGGTGAAAATACATCTCAAGAACTCATTAGATTGCACACCACCCCCTTCATTATTCTTTACACACTTTGGATTGTTATTTTTTATATTTTTAATTTATACGAAATTCATTCCATCAAACCGAATTTCATTTCAATAAAAAATATTCTTCTTGCGCTCATCACAAGTGGAATTATGGGGTTCTTGATGTTCTATTTTATTCCATACTTTGGAATTACCCCGAAAACAACCATGATTTTGAATGTTGGAATTTTTGGTGGACTGTTTATACTGTGGCGAACATTATACTACCACTTATTTGCATATCGTTTTCAAAAAACAATTGCAATTATTGGAATATCAACAGAATCAGAACTCCTTGTAGATGAAATCAACCGTAATCGCCATGCGGGATATAAATATGTTGGAAATTTTGAATCACTTTCAGAAATGAAAAACCAAGGTGTCTCACCTGATATTATAGTTCTCGGAAGAGCACTTACTACACACGAACTTATGGAGCTTTCGGAAATAAATGCGGACATTATCCGAATCATGGAAGCATTTCAAAAAATGTTTTTCAAAATTCCCGTATCTCTTATAAATGACGCAAGTGCAACAAAAATAATCGAACAGGAAGAATCTCATTTGTACAAAATCACTCGACGAATAATCGATTGTGTATTTGCGCTCACAGTAATAATTCTCACACTTCCTATTACTCTCATTACGTCACTTGCAATTCTTATTGAAGATGGGCAACCAATCCTTCTTCGTCAAAAAAGAGTTGGTAGGCGTAAAAAAGTTTTTAATATATATAAATTTAGAAGTATGATTGTACTCTCTGCCGACGGATCAGCCGAAAATGCAGGAGCTAAGTGGGCAGATCAAAACGATTCACGTGTGACAAAAGTTGGACGAATAATTCGCAAGCTTCACGTTGATGAAATACCTCAAATGATAAATATTCTTAAAGGTGATATTGCTCTTGTTGGACCACGCCCTGAACGGCCTGAATTCATATCAAAACTAGAAGAATCTATTCCCTATTATTTTCTTCGCCAAACAATAAAACCCGGATTCACAGGCTGGGCACAGATTAAATTTCGTTACGCACGAACAGAACTCGATTCAAAAGAAAAATTTGAGTATGATTTGTACTACATTCGAAACAAAAATTTCTTTTTTGATATCGGAATAATCCTTAAAACTATTCAAATAATTTTTACTCACTAGTTCATGGAAAAAATAAAAAGATTCTTTTTCAAAAATAATAATATCAAGCAAACATTGATAAAAAATACAGTATGGGTAGGAGTGAGTTCTGTATTTTCGAAAATTGTACGCGCGTTGGTAATAATTTATGCTGCTAGAGTACTCGGTGTTGATAGTTATGGTATATACACCTATGCTGCTGGGATTATAGCTGTGTTTGCTGTACTTTCAGACATGGGAATTAGCAGTATTGCTGTAAGAGAAATATCAAAGAACAAAGACACAGAAAAAAATGTGTATGCGACTTCATTTATAATCAAGCTACTGTTCCTTTCACTAATGGTTATATTGTGTATCCTTATTGGACCGTATTTATTGAAATATCCTGAGTCTAGAAGTTTAATACCTCTTTTTGTTTCTACGATTGCCATAGAGAGTCTCAGGTCATTTCTCTATGTTTTCGCACGAGCAAAAAATAATATCCAACATGAATCAATAAACTCGATGATCAATGAGATATGCTGTACTCTTCTGATCCTTCTCATTTTTATTAGCAACCCTACACCAAAAACGTTAATTCTCTCTCTTTTTCTTGGAAATACAGCAGGATTATTGGTAGCTTTTATACATACTCGAAAATCTATATTTTATGTGTTTAGACACATTAAAAAAGACTTGATAAAACCCTTGGTAAGGCTCACTGCCCCATTTGCGATATTAAGTATATTGGGAATTTTTATGACCAACATTGATGCGGTGATTATTGGTATTCTGGGAGACAGGACAATGCTTGGTCTTTTTGGATCTGCGCAAAAACTGATATCTGTAATGTATATTCTTCCTGGATTTATGAGCACAAGTCTTCTTCCTATATTGAGTGGACTAATATCAAAAAAAGATACAGATACAATTAAACGAATACTACAAGTATCATCTCAAACACTTTTTATGGTAGCCATACCTATTATATGTGGAGGAATACTACTTTCTAAAGATATATTGGTTTTTCTGTATGGAGCACAGTATGTTGAAGCAACTACTGTTTTTCAGCTACTATTGGTCACCTTGCTGTGGGTTTTTCCTGGGACATTATTTGCTGAAATAATAATTGCCGAGAACAAGCAATCAGTTTTCTTAAAAACAGGAATAATTGGTGCCTTAATAAACATAGTGCTGGATGTAATATTAATTCCTAAGTACGGAATTAATGGATCTGCCGTTGCAACAATTATTGCTCAAGCAGTCGTAAATACACTTTTTTATCTTGAAGTTAAAAAAATATATAAAGACATGACTATCCCAAGAATTACAAACTTACTCATTCCATCAATACTAATGATGCTTGCTATTTTTATATTAAGAATATTTAAAATTCATGTAATTATTACTATTATTGTTTCTGGTTTAATCTATGTTTCTTATCTTTATTTTACAAAAAATAAAACCTTAAATTATTATATTGGTATTTTCCGAAAGAAAAATACCCTTAATCAATAATAGATTTATCTAAATCTCGCAATTGCATCAAGGAGCCATTTAGCCCCAAAAAGTTTGAGTTCTCTATCGTGAAAAGCAAACACGTTGTCATCATCCTTTCTAAAAGAGATACCGTCCATTTCTTGATCTGAATCCTGTATGTATCTCGCACTCATTACTTCAACAACAGAAGTCTTTTTGAGAGCATTGTATGTTTTAATAGACCACACATTTCCAGGTGGAACAAAGATAGTAATTGGTTTCTCAAAGAAATTCTCGAGTATTTCTTGTGATTTTTGTATATGGGTATCATGAATCTCTTGGTCAAGCCACGGATAAAACTCTCTCCAAAATTTTCTGTTTGAAGAAAAAAATCTAGGCTGATGTTTTCCTACTATACAGTGAGTAAGTCCATGATTGGCAATCTTAACCTTACCATCCCTAAATGCGTCCTTAAGAAACTCTGCTTCTTCAGGAAACTTTTCATGAAATGGTATTAGATTGGAATTTTCATCAACCCATGTTGCAGTAATAGCAACAACTGGAACAATGCTATGTTTTTCGAAAATATTCAAAAATGTTTCCCATTCCTGTTTCGTAAGCTCTTCATATTTAGCCCATTTTCGAAATGGTTTGATTCGCTTAAAAAACCAGAAATTTGAAAATGGAAAATAAAGTATTCTTTTTCCAAACAATGTAAACCATTTTTGCCCATGCTGGTTATAATACTTTGTCGACGCACCAATATCATCAATTCTGAAAATCGGTAGACTCATATTACTTTTTATTTTTACCAATTAATAAATATCCTGATACAAAATTGCGGTTCTTTGCGGGAAGTGTTCGTAGAGCAATACTTGCAAATGGAAAATACATTGCATAGAAGAAATACTTTAAAGGTTTAAAGGTGACAGTATTTATCCAATCTTTACACATATCAAAAACAATTGTAACCTTGTTACCGATTGTAATTATATTAAATTCCTCAAAATTTCTCTCAATCTTTTCTCTAAGATAGTTTTCAGTATACCTCAATTGATCATCATGCATTTTATACAAAAACGGTATAGACAAAAGCAAATTTCCGCCTTTTTTCAAGACTCGAACAGCTTCTTCCAATGCACGCTCTGGCTGGTCTATGTACTCCAAAACCTCAATACACATCACAGAGTCGAACCGTTCATTCTCAAATTCAAGATGACACATGTCGCCCCGTACAATGTCTAAAGCTTTATTCTCGACGATATCAATCGCATATGGTTTTGATTTAAGAATGCGATCATATCGTCTATTTTTAGAACCAATATCAAGAATATCACCAGAGAGATGTGGTAATATTTTTTTTAAGTGATTTTCCAGATCATTTCGATGTAACGATTTTTTTACTATATCGAATTTCATTTTCCATTGTTTATTAGTGATTCGCAAAATATTTTATACTGACTACCTACAGTATTCATACTATCTATTTTTATACAAGAAACATAATCCTCAAAATCCCTATTCACTTTATCAATTACATTCACAACATCTTCTACTGAGGAAAAACCAATTCCCCCATTTTTTATTAACTCCATATTTGCACCACTCTCAAACGCAACTACAGGAAGCCCACACGACAATGCTTCAAGTATCGCATTCGAACAAGCATCATCTTTTGTTGGGCTTACAAAAATATCTGACTGTCTTAGTATAGTGGCAATATCCTGACTTTTCTTTGGTGGAACAGTGTGAATATTTTCAAAAATTAATGGACTATTTCCTACGAAAGTAAATTCATAGTTATTAAAATCTAAGTGTGTATCTATATACTTCAATACATCAAAACCCTTATTCACATTTGATGACCACGAAGTGTATACTAATTTTCTTTTTCCTGTTGCATGAGTGGGTTCTTTTTTAAAGAAAATTTTTTCATCTACAGCATTATGAATGACAACACATTCAGTTCTTTTACGAAATCCCATTTTTTCTGCTTGCTGAAGCGACCATTTTGACTGAAAGACAACACCGTCAGCTAGATAATTTGCAACAAACACTAAAACACGGTCAACAAGTTTCCATTTTAACCCTTTTCTGTGAAGAGAAAACACAGGACCAAGACGATATACCTGTATCTTTTTGTTGTATATAAAAAAATCTATAAAAAAACGAGGGAGATCTTGATAGCTATTATAAAGAACAACATCTGACTCACTAAGACGTTGAGCCAAAATATCATTCTCTGAGAAGTGACCACGAAGAGCTGAGAGAAACTGATTCCCCCCTCCCCATGCTTGGTTTTTCTTTAATTTCGAGCGTAAAAATATCTTCATGAATTCTGGACTTTTCTATGTTAAAATAACCTAGAGTATGACGAAAGTCTACTAAATATAAGATATTTTTACAACTTAGATTTTACACTTATGGGATACGGAGGAGCTCTTATTTGGACAGGGCTAGCAAAAAACTTAAAAAATCACTTTCCTGGTAAAAAAATTATCTTTATTAGAAAATTTGATATAAAGGAATTTTTTTTACTGAAAAAAAATTCTGATTTAGAGATATACAGAAATAATCCCAATATTCATCTTGTTACTAATTCATTAAAATGGTTTTTTTATTCATTTTTTACTCAAAAAAATGAATGCATTACGATAGACATGGAAAACCCTGTATATCATTACTGGGTAAATGACAATGAAGATGTAATGACGTATAGAGATGACGGGCATGCAATTGAAATTGCATGCAAACCTTTTTCACTAGACACCATAGAACTTAACACATCACTAGAACTAGAAAAAAATGAAGATAATGAGGCACAAGCAATACTTGATGCTCACAACCTTATTGAAAAGAAATTTATATGTATTGAGCCAAATACAAAAAAAACATTTACTGCAAACAAGCAGTGGCCTGTTACATCGTGGCAAGAATTTGTAAATAAGTTACAGAAATTACTAGACACCAAGAAATTACCTTACAGTATTGTGCAAGTCGGTTCTGGTGATGGTGTAGTTTTACATGGCGTCATAAATCTTTCAGGAAAAACAAGATTTCGTCACCTAAAATACATATTAAGTAAATCAAACCTTACTGTGGTTAATGAGGGCGGCATCGCACATCTTTCTTCCTGTATTAAAACTCCGACCATCGTAATCTGCAATCCATCATTACCAAAAAAATTAATGGCATACCCACAGCATATAAACATTTTTCCAAAAAACGCCGTTCACGCATGTGGACTTAAAAAGTCGTGTCCTGTATGTGAGGAATTGCTTAAATCAATCACTCCAGATGTGCTTATCAGTGAAGCATCAAACATACTCTAATTAAGCTATTAAGGTCTCACCACTGCCCAAATCTCGCCAAACTGGACACTAAATGAATCAATTTTATAACCAGCATTTCCCGTTTCTTTATAAAAAGATTCTTTGGTGAATTCTGTAAAATGAGTTAAATCCAATCTCCACTCAATCCCCAATTCTTTCTTATAAAGAGGTATCCAATCTCTACTTAACATTGGAACTCTTATAAGAAATGTAGTAGCGAGAGGCATAATACTGTTAAGGAATTCAATCCTGTTCTCTATATGCTCTAAAACATTTGACAGGATTACCACATCAAATTTTTCAGTTCCTAAATCTTTAGTTGCATCAGCAATTTTATAAGTTATATTTTGACCAATATACTTTTTTTGAGCTACGGATATTTTTTTAGGATCTATATCTACAGCCAAAACTCTATTAGCCTTTTTTGAAATATCAAAAGCAAGTTCCCCGTTTCCACAGCCAATATCCAAGACAGAATCATTTTCTTTGATGTTTTCTAAAAAGAACTTATGGTACTGTAACAGTCTATGTTTAGGATGAGTCCCCCCTTCGTATTTTATAGACAAATAACTAATGAGTTTATATAGAAAATTACTGAATCGCAATGCTAAATTAAGTAAAAGTTTGTAAAAT
>CAYWZM010000005.1:13014-19165 GCA_964462355.1 uncultured Candidatus Saccharibacteria bacterium | reverse complement strand
AAGCAGTTCTTGAGCACGGAGCACTTGAACGAGTATTGAAATCTCTTGAAGAAGAGAAAATGGCACATTCTGTTGCTCTTGATGAAAAGGAGTATCCGCTCATCAAGCAACTCGGTCTTCTTACGATGAAGCCATTCCTCTATGGTCTCAACAAAAAAGCTGGTGCAAAAAATCTTGATGAGACACATCCTGAACTTTTCAAAGAATTGTGTGATTACATCATCTCGATAGGGTCACGGTATGTCGTACTTGATGCCAAGATCGAAGATGAACTCAAAGATTTTGATGGCGAAGAAAAAGAAACATTTCGCAAAGAAATGGGTGGAGAGACTGATGGAATAAACACACTCATTCGTGAAGCGTATGCACTTTTGGGACTCGATACCTATTTTACGACTGGTGTTCAAGAAACTCGTGCCTGGACAATCAAAAAGGGAAGCACAGCGCCTGTAGCAGGAATGGCGATTCATACTGACTTCAAAGACAAATTTATTCGCGCAGAAGTAGTATATTGGCAAGATCTTCTTGATGCTGGTTCATACGGCGAAGCTCGCGCAAAAGGACTCGTTCGAACCGAAGGAAAAGAGTATGTTGTGAAAGATGGGGATGTGATTGAGTTTAAGATATAAAAAATAACACCGTATTGGTGTTATTTTTTATTGAGCACATTAAGTAATTGGTCAAGCTTATGTTCGATTTCACTTAGACGATCTTCTGTTGTTGAGGATAGTTTTTTTGATTTTGATTTTACTTCAGGTTTAGATTCTGGTTCGTCTGATTCTTCTGATATCTCTTCGACATCTTTTTGAATTTCATCCACATCTTTTTCAATTTCCTCAACATCGCCTTGAATTTCATCCACATCTTTTTCAATCCCCTCAACATCTTCTTGAATTTCTTCAACATCCTCTTGGATCTCATCAACATCTTTTTGAATTTCATCCACATCTTCTTGGATTTCTTCAACATTCTCTTGAATATCCTCGACGTCTTCTTGGATCACTTCAATATCTTGAGTATTTTTGTTGACTGTCATTTGAATAAAGATTGCGAGATAGATTGCTTCGAGTGAGACAATCGTAGTGAGTACGAGAAGTACGGTTTCTGGCTTTACTCCAAAAAATATAAGCAAAAACATCCCGATAAAAAAGAGGGTGTGCACAGCAACTGAATTTTTTGAGCCAACCCAACTAATGGCATTTTCTGTCCATCGCTCTAGATGTGGCTTTGTTCTTGGCTTTTTTTGATTTCTAATCATAATTTAACAATGTGTAAGTAAGTAGTATACTATATATATTATCACTTGAATATATTTAGACTATATGGATAACACACTTACGCAACCAAAAATGTCTCCAAAATTTTTCTTTTTGTCGCTTGGAGTTATTGTGTCACTTATTACTGTTGTAACATCATTTTTGACATTGGCATTTGATGTTCTCGACAAAAAGTTCCCCGATGTCTTAAACGCAGTCTATCAATACGGATACACAAGCTATAACTATGATGCGATTAGATCTTCGATTGCGACGCTTATTATTGTATTTCCTGTATTTATACTTCTTTCATATCTATGGACTAAGACTGTGAAGGTTGGGCTCGGAAGTATCGACAGTGCTATACGTAAATGGATGGTGTATTTGATTTTGTTTTTGTCGAGCATTGTACTCATTGTAGACCTTGTGACTCTTGTTAGATATTTTGTATCAGGCGAGATCACTTCACGATTTATTTACAAAGTGGTGGTCACACTCCTTGTCGCGGTATTTGTGGGTGTGTATTATATTTTTGAAATTACCAATCGAGAACGGTTCTTGAGATTTAAAGTAGGTATATGGTCTGCAATCAAAGCATCTCTTTGGGTGATACTTCTTATTATATTTAGCTTTATGGTAATTGGGTCACCAAAAAGTCAGCGAGCACTTCGTTTGGATGAAAAGCGAATTCAGGATTTGCAATCAATTCAGTGGAGTGTGATTAATTTTTGGCAACAAAAAGAACGAATTCCTGAGACTCTTTCAGAAGTTTCAAATCCTCTTTCTGGCACAGTCATTCCAGTTGATCCAGAATTTGAAAAGGGCAGAATGTACGAATATACAAAAAAGAACGATATGACATTTGAGTTGTGTGCAACGTTTAGTGCAGATATGCCAAAAGGATGGCAAGAATACTCAAACGGTGGCGGTATCGCGTATCCAATGATGGCAGAAAGAGATGTGGCAACGAGTGCAATATATCCTGGTGTTGCAACAAATGAATCTTGGGATCATAAAATAGGAAGAACATGTTATGAGCGAACAATAGACAAAGATATGTATCCTCCGTATCCGAAACCTGTTGAAGCGAAATAGTATACATATAAAAAATGAGGTATGTACCTCATTTTTTATATTTAGTGGTAATTTTGCTATACTCGATACATATTATGAAAAAGCATTCACCATACAATCATTTAAAAATTGAGTCAAAAATGCTCAAACAGTGGGCATCGAAAAAAACCTACAAAACAGGCACAAAAAAGGGTGCAAAAAAATATTATGTATTAGACATGTTTCCGTATCCATCTGGTGCGGGTATTCATGTGGGGCATCCACGAGGGTATATTGCGTCCGATGTGTATGCTCGACTCAAAAGAATGCAAGGCTACAATGTGCTTCATCCGATGGGGTTTGATTCATTTGGTCTTCCTGCAGAACAATACGCCATTAAAACAGGCAAGCACCCTGGACCTTTTACCGATGCGCTCGTCAAGCAATACAAGCATCAGCTTGAGATAATTGGTTTTTCATATGATTGGGACAAGATGGTTGCGACTCATGATCCGAAGTATTACAAATGGACTCAATGGATTTTTTTGCAACTATACAATTCTTGGTATGACAGAAAGAAAAAGTCTGCTCGCCCAATCAAAGATCTTGAAACTATTTTTGCAAAAGAAGGAAATACTACAATTGATGCCGAATGTTCTGATGAGACACCTGTGTTATCAAAAGATCAGTGGAAATCAATGTCACAAAAAGACCGCGAAGATGTCTTGATGAATTATCGACTTGCATATCAAGGATACAGCGAGGTTAATTGGTGTGACGAGCTTGGGACTGTTCTCGCAAATGACGAGATAATTGATGGTCCAAATGGTCCAGTGTCTGAACGCGGAGAACATCCTGTGACAAAAAAGATGATGCGCCAATGGTTTATGAGGATTACCGCATACGCAGATAGACTCCTAAAAGGACTCGACACCCTTGATTGGAATGAAAACATAAAAGAAATACAGCGAAATTGGATTGGACAATCAGAGGGTTCACTTATACGTTTTCCACTTGTTGGGGTAGATCAAAAAAGTAGTGTTGAAGTTTTTACGACTCGTGCCGACACTCTTTTTGGAGTGACATATATCGTACTTGCACCTGAACATCCACTTGTGAATGTATTGAAAGAAAAATCAAAGAACATCCAAGAAATCGAACAGTATGTTCATGGTGCACGCGCAAAAACAACAGAGGATCGCACTGATGCAAAAAAAGAGAAGACAGGTGTGATTGTTGAAGGTGTGTACGCACTCAATCCTGCAACCAATGAGCAGGTACCTGTATGGATTGCAGAGTATGTTCTCGGGTCATACGGTACTGGCGCAGTCATGGCAGTACCTTCTCATGACAAGAGAGATTTTGAATTTGCAGAAAAATACGGACTTGAGAAAAAGTGTGTCATCGAACCATCAGGTGCTGGTATGAGTCTTGAGACACTTGAGTCATTTCTTGTGAAAGTTGTTCAAGGGAAAGAGTGTTATCTCGGTGAAGAAGGAAAGCTTATCAACTCTGGTGATTTTGACAAACTTCCCACACACGAGGCACGAGTTGCAATAACAAAAAAAGTTGGAGGAAAAATTGTCACAAAATACAAAATGCGTGATGCAATTTTTGCACGACAGAGATATTGGGGTGAACCTATTCCACTTGTTCATAAAAAAGACGGTACAATATCAGAAGTTAAAAAACTCCCACTCAGTCTTCCAAATGTGAAATCGTATGCACCTTCTGGTACAGGAGAAAGTCCACTTGCAACAGTGTCTTCATGGGTCAAGGCTGGTTATGAGACAAATACAATGCCTGGATGGGCAGGATCGTCGTGGTATTTTCTTCGATATATGGATCCAAAAAACAGCAAAGCATTTGCAGACAAAAAGGCAATTGCATATTGGAAGAATGTTGATATGTACGTAGGTGGACAAGAGCATGCAACAGGTCATTTGCTGTACTCACGATTTTGGCACAAGTTTTTAAAGGACATGGGATATGTTGGAACTGAAGAACCATTTAAAGCACTTCGTAATCAAGGTATGATTCTTGGTCCTGATAATCGCAAGATGTCAAAACGTTGGGGTAATGTTATTAATCCTGATGATATTGTAAAAACATACGGCGCAGATACGCTTCGTGTATATGAATCATTCATCGGACCATTTGATCAAATGGCTACATGGAATACTGACAGTATTATGGGTCCACGACGGTTCCTGGAACGCGCATGGCGTACTCAAGAAAAAGTAGTCAAAAGTATTTCAAAAGAGAATCTCAACGACTATAAAAAATTTGAATCACTTCTTCATAAGACAACAGAAAAAATACAAAAAGATATTGAAGATTTTTCATTCAACACTTCTGTGTCTGCATTAATGATCTTGCAAAATCATATCGATGGCATGACCGCTATTTCAAAAGATGACTACATTCATTTTATAAAATTACTCGCGCCGTTTGCACCGTTTATGACAGAAGAGTTGTGGGAAAAACTTGGAATGAAAGGATCGATCCATCATTCTTTGTGGCCAAAAGTAAATAAGAAGAAGTATTTGAAAGAAGGTGTGACAATCGGAATTCAGATAAACGGAAAAGTAAGAAGTGAGATCACACTCGATGAGAATGCTCATGAAGAAGATGTTAAAAATATGATACTCCAAGATCCAAAAGTTCTTGCATGGGTAGAAGGAAAAGAAATAAAAAAGTTTATTTATGTAAAGGGAAGAATCATTAATATCGTGGTGTAGCTTGTAAAAACCCCGCATTAGCGGGGTTTTTACTTGTTGTTACCCACACTTTTTCGGTGTCGTGTATTCGTATATAATAGATAGAATGGTAAAAAAGTTTCTCTCATTACTCCATAAAGAATTTAGCGGCATTACAGAAGCCGCTTTTCTGCTTGCTGGCTTTGCATTTATTTCCCAGATTTTAGGGCTTATTCGAGATCGTTCTTTTGCCCACGTGCTCGGTGCGTCAGGATCACTCGATGTCTACTATGCGTCGTTTAGAATTCCTGATTTGATGTTCAACTCAGTGTCAACTATGGTTTCAATTACTGTACTTTTGCCGTTTGTTATTGATCGGTTAAAAGGTGATGAAAACAACACTCATGAAGCACGGCAATTTTTGTCACACGTTTTTTCTGGATTTTTGACTCTCATGATTCTTGTTTCTGCAATTTTATTTGTCACCATGCCAGATATTGCACCACTTGTTGCGCCAGGGTTTGATAGTGCACAATTGTATGACCTTGTTCTTACGAGTCGAATAATGCTTCTTTCGCCACTCTTTCTCGGGCTTTCAAATCTTTTTGGTACTGTTACTCAGCTGTATCGAAAATTTTTTGTGTACGCACTTGCCCCTGTGCTTTACAATGCCGGGATATTATTTGGAATCTATTTCTTCTTTCCATCGATGGGAGTTATTGGTCTTGGTGTCGGCGTAGTGATTGGTGCACTCTTACACATGATGATTCAGTTACCGATTCTTTATTCTCATTCATTTGCACCAAAGATTGTTCCTGCGCTTGATATAAAACTTTTGAAAGAAGTAGTGCTCTTGTCTCTTCCTCGAACTCTTGGACTTTCGCTCAATAGTTTTGCGCTCTTGGTGCTCATTTCGATTGCATCAATGATGAACGAAGGTTCAATTTCAATTTTCTCTCTTGCGTATAACTTGCAAGCAGTACCAATAAGTATTATTGGTGTTTCGTATTCAGTCGCAGCATTTCCGACTCTTGCAAAAGCTTTTTCTCTTGGCAAGCTTGATGAATTTCGTCAGTCAATTATGACTTCGATGAGACAGATTATTTTTTGGTCAATGCCTGTCATTGTATTGTTTGTTGTTTT
>CAYWZM010000005.1:0-12914 GCA_964462355.1 uncultured Candidatus Saccharibacteria bacterium | reverse complement strand
GATTCACTTCCATTTTTCCAACATTTTTTTGATTCACTCCTACGTGTGGATGGTATTTCTGGTACTCGAATTCTCATGCTCCCACTTGGCTATGCATGTGGAATTATAGCGAATGCATTTGCATTATGGCTCATGTTCAGAAAAGACTATTTTACTGGAATAAAAACAACTATTAAACGTGTAGGATTTGAAAGTGTTGCATCATCCCTTATTCTTGGATTTGTTGCATATAAAGCGCTTTCACTACTTGATGATGTTGTAGACATCGATACGTTCTGGGGAATTTTCGTACAAGGACTTTGTGCAGGAATTATTGGTCTTGTTGCCTGGGCACTTGTACTCTATCTGCTCAAAAGTCGTGAATTGTCTGAAGTGGCGCATGCACTCCATAAGAAGTTTTGGAAACAGTCAGTGGTTGTACCAGAGCAAAATATCGCAGATTAAAACGCGGATAGGGCGCACATGTCCCGCCGATTGATACGGATTGAACACACAATAAGAATTTTTACTTTTATGTTCTCTTTATTAATCTTTGCATTCTACGTATGTCTGCGCCTCTCGCGTGGGCTTTATTTTTCGACACTTTTCTGATATGATGGCAAGACATGAAGCCCGAACATATTCGAAATTTCTCAATCATCGCCCATATCGACCACGGCAAGTCTACGCTTGCCGATCGTATGCTTGAGGTCACAAAAACTATCGAATCTCGCAAGATGCGTGACCAGGTTCTCGACAATATGGAACTCGAACGAGAACGAGGAATTACCATCAAGATGCAACCTGTGCGCATGGAATACGAAATAGACGGCGAGATGTACGTGATGAACCTCATAGATACTCCAGGGCATATCGACTTTTCATACGAAGTATCACGTGCTCTCAAGGCAGTAGAAGGCTCAATACTTCTCGTTGATTCAACACAGGGTGTGCAAGCTCAAACACTCACCACACTTCAAATGGCACGAGAGAGTGGTCTTGTGATTATTCCTGCAGTATCAAAAGTTGATTCGCCACTTGCACGTGTTGATGAGACAAAGCTCGAAATTGCGTCACTTCTAAATGTTGATCCAGATACAGTACTTGAAGTCTCTGGAAAAACAGGACAGGGAGTACCCGAGCTTCTTCGTGCGGTCAAAGAACGAGTGCCTGCACCTTTATCAAATCCATTGTATGATGAAGTTCTCAACAAAGATTCAAACTCACTTCAAGCACTTGTGTTTGATTTTAAATACTCAAACCATCAAGGTGTTATTGTGTATGTTCGAATCATGAACGGAGAAGTCAAACCACACGATACGCTTCTTTTTAGAATTGCTAATGAAAAATTTATTACTCTTGAAGTCGGGACATTTAGTCCTGATGAGGTTCAAAAGAGTAAGCTCGTTGCGGGTGAAATTGGCTATATCGTAACAGGTATCAAAAAGCCTGGTATTGCATCCGTAGGAGACACTATAACCCTATTTAAAAACCCACAAGAAGCTCTTCCAGGGTATATGCAACCACGACCGGTAGTATGGGCATCTATTTATCCAGAAAGCCAGGACGACTTCCCAGAGCTTAAGCTCGCACTCTCTCGACTCAAGCTTTCAGACTCAGCATTTACATTTGAAGAAGAGGCTTCAGGTGCGCTTGGTCGCGGATATCGATGTGGATTTCTAGGAATGCTTCATATGGAAATTATTTCTGAAAGATTACGGAGAGAGTTTAATCTCGAACTTGTCATCACAACTCCTTCGATTACTTATGTGGTCAAGCTAAAAAATGGCAAAGAACAGACAATCTATTCACCTCATCTTTTTCCAAATGATGGCGAATTGACACAAGTGATGGAGCCTTGGGTCAAAATGAAAATCATCACACCAACACATTATCTCAGTTCTCTTATGCCACTTTTGTATGACCATGAAGCTGAGGTTCATGAGACTGAAAATTTTGGTGATAATCGCTCGGCCATCAATGTCATGATGCCACTTCGCGAAATGATGCGAAACTTCTTTGACGAGCTTAAAAGTATTTCATCTGGGTATGCATCTATTTCATATGAGTTCGCAGATATGAGAATTGCAGATGTGACTCGACTTGATATTCTTGTGGCGGAAGAAATTGTTCCTGCATTTACTCGAGTGATTTCAAAACGTCGTGCTCAAGAAGAGGCTGAGAATGCTGTAGAAAAACTCCACGGCATACTTCCACGACAAATGTTCGTCACAAAGATTCAAGGTTTTGCAAACGGACGAATTATCTCATCTCGAACTCTTTCTGCGTTTCGAAAAGATGTGACAGGATATCTTTACGGAGGTGACATTACTCGAAAAATGAAGCTTCTCGAAAAGCAAAAAAAGGGTAAGAAAAAAATGCAAGCACGCGCAAAGGTAAACATTCCGCACGATGTATTTCTAAAAATGATGAGAGAATAACCTCAGGTGTTGGCCGGTTTTCACGCGGATAATTCAAAAAGAGCGACAGGGCTTGCCCTGTCGCTCTTTTTGAATTTCCTGTTTTTGTGTTTTAGTGATTGTCTTTTAAAGACTAGTGACTAAAGACTTTATTCGTACTATCTAAAAATTGGTGTGTAAAGGAGTACCATCGAAATCACAATAAGCACAGAGATAATACTCCAGATAACTGTTATTTTTTTACGGTGTTTTGGGTTGAGTAACATTGTATTTTCAAATTAGGGATATGTGGCTTATAATACCAGATAATGGCAGACTATCAAGTGTCCCCAAAAAAACAAAAGTGGTTTCAGTCACCAATTGTCCTACTCATTTTGATTGGGGTGTGTATTTTTTTTGCATCAAACACCATGTCGCTGATCAAGAAAAATAAGGATACAAAACTTTTAAAAGAACAAGCTTCACGTGAGCTTTTAGAACTTCGAACTCGACAACAAAAACTTGAAGAAGATATTTCAGCGCTTAAAAGTGAACGCGGACAAGAAGAGGTGATCCGTGAAAATTTCCAGGTCACAAAAGACGGTGAAGGTGTTGTTGTAATAGTAGGGGAGGAAGAAAAGCCAGAAGTCCCTGAAAAAAAATCGAACTCTTTTTTCGATAAAATTATTCCCAAAAAACAAGAGATGGAGTTTTAGTTGTGCTCGGGAGAGGACTTGAACCTCCACGGATTACTCCACTTGTTCCTAAGACAAGCGCGGCTACCAATTACGCCACCCGAGCTCTATATACTTGAATCAAAAACAAGAAACAATTCTTGTTTTTTCTCATGTGGTCACTAGTATTTTTCTGGTGAAAAATCTTGCCACCCCGCCTCGCGCCGTCGCGCTCCGGCTCGCACATGAATCAAAAACAAGAAACAATTCTTGTTTTTTCTCATGTGCGCCCACTTGGATTCGAACCAAGGACCAATCGCTTAAGAGGCGAGTGCTCTACCAGCTGAGCTATGGGCGCATATTTACATTTTGACAATATAACATAAAAAACATACTTAGCCAAACAATTAGTTATTTTGTACGTAGCCTTTAAAGACTTATTGACAATTTCTATATGTATGATAGTATAAAAATCAGAAAAACGAAAGTAAATGAACAAAGAACAACAATGGGAAACAATGATTTACCGAAGAATCTTTCCGATTAATACAAGAATCGAAAATAATCTTGTAAGTGATATGGAGAAAGCATTATTTCAAATGTGTCTTGAGGACCAAAACAAAAAAGCATATTTGATAATTGATTCCGGGGGAGGAAGTGTTGATAGTGCACTTAGTGGTCATGATTTTATAAAAAGCTTGCCGTTCCCTGTGGAGTGTACTGTTATTGGAGATTGTCACTCCTCATCGTTAACACTTATGGCAGCGTGTGAGAAGAGAAAAGCGACCAAGCACAGCAGGTTTTTATTTCATGCCATGTCATTTAATCCGAACTACAAGTCTACGCAAGATATGCAAAGACAAATGGAAGTTCGCTTGAGACAGCATACAATTTTGTTTGATCAGGTAATCAATCTTCAAATGAAAGCTTATGGTATTTCAAAAGAAGAGTTGGTTGAAATGCGAATTGCAGGAGATGAGTACGATGTCAGACTGACCGCAGAAGAAGCTCTTAAGAAAGGAATAATCCACGAGATAGTTGAAAAATTTGATTTCTTCAATCCTCTTGTTGCTACACACTAGATTCATTAAAATAAAAAGCCGCATTTTTATGCGGCTTTTTCTGTGTTGGTGCCCGAGGTGGGACTCGAACCCACACGCCTTACGGCCGGGGATTTTAAGTCCCCTATGTCTACCATTTCATCACTCGGGCAAAATTATTTTCCTGATAGGAAAATTTTGAGGCGTGGGCGGGAATTGAACCCGCGCATGGCGGTTTTGCAGACCGCAGCGTTACCACTTCGCCACCACGCCACTTCGTATTTAGTTGTATTCACACTTTAGCACATTTTTGCAGTTATTTCAGCTGACTTATTTCCCAATCTGAGCATCATTGTCGCGAATTTCTCGTTCGAGTGATTCAATGTGTTGACGATTTTTTTCTCCACGATCAATCTCAATATCAATAAAAGGAATAGTTTTAGCTTGGAATTGTTTTCGTATAAAAGCTCTGATTTCAGGTCGCTTGCGTTTCAAAAAGAGCACCGCAGTATTTTCTTCTTTTTCTGGAAATACGGTAATAAAAATAGTTGCTTTTTTTAGATCAGGTGAGACTGATGCATCGGTAACACTAATAAGCGATTGTCGTGTCGCTTCGTGTTCTATGTAGGTAGCTACATATTTCATCAATTCACCTTTTACTTTGTCTTGTCTAATACTCATATTATTTTGTCGTCATTACAAATGATTCAAGATAATCTCCTGGTGCAATTTCATTTTTTGCTTCAACGAGAATTCCGCACTCATTTCCTTCGAGTACTTCTTTTGATTTTATTTTCCCTTGTTCTACTCCTACGATAACTCCTTCACCAATTTCAAAATCACGTCGCATTATTTTTACTTTGTGACCTTGTGCGAGTTTGCCAGATTCGACTCGTCCTCCCACAACTCGGCGCTCTTTTGTTGAGCTAAATGTTTTGAGGACTTTTGTTTTCCCAACAACTTCCATGACTTGCTTGCGAGGGCGTCTCTCTTCTATCAGTTCTGCAAGCATTTCTGTGAGTTTGTAGATGATTGTGTAGGTATGAACAGGTATTTGGAGTGTTTCGTTCAAGTCTTGTGCTTTTGCATCAACTTTGACATTAAATCCTACAATCAATCCTTCCTTGTCTGCACTTAAAAGCTTGAGATCATTTTCACTGATTGATCCAACTCCACGAGAAATAATTTTGAATGAAATTTCTGGAGTGTTAAGCTTTCCTAATTCTTTTTCAATCGCTTCACCTGTACCTACTACATCAGTTTTTATGATGATTGGGATGAGTTTTGTATCAGGAGAAAACACTTCTTTCGATGATGACATTTTTCCAGTACGAAGAAGCTCTTTGTACAATGCGACTGCAGATTCTGCTTCTTTTTTTGTCTCAAATGATTCAAAGATAGATCCGACAGTAGGGACTTTGTCGAAACCAATTAGTCGAACAGGTGCACACATTGAAACTTCTGAGATAGTTTTTCCTAGAAAATCTTCCATGATTCGTGTGGTCACTATTGCATCTTCCACCACAAGAAACATTCCTTTTTTGAGAGTTCCTTCCTTTATTACCATAGTTGCAGATATTCCTCGCTTTGGATCCATGTTTGATTCAATCACAATGCCTCGTGCAGTTTTTGATACATCACCAGTAAAATGTTCTAAATCAGCTACGAGTAAAATAGTGTCCAAAAGGGCAGGGATGTTTGTTCCGGCTTTTGCTGAAATTTCAACATAAGGAATAGTCCCGCCGTATCCTTCAAGGTAAACTCCTTTTTCCATGAGTTCCATTTTTGCCTTTTCAACATTTGCGCCTGGTCGGTCAATTTTATTGATTGCAACAAGGTAGGGAACTTTTGCTTCGAGGATTGTATTCAATGCTTCAACTGTTTGTGCTTTGACTCCATCTTCTGCAGATACAATCAAAATAGCGATATCAGCAACAGATGCTCCGCGTTCGCGCATTCCAGAAAACGCAGCATGTCCAGGTGTGTCGAGAAAAGTGATTTTTCGTTGCTCTCCTTTTTCGTCTTTGTGAGTCACTTCATACGCACTAAGATGCTGAGTGATTCCACCAGCTTCTTTGTCCACAATGTTTGATTTTCGTATGTAGTCCAAAAGTGTTGATTTGCCATGGTCGATATGACCCATAATTACAACAACAGGAGGACGTTCGATGACTCCTTTAGTATTCATGCCTGCTAATAAATTATTTTGGTAATGCGTTTTTGAAGACTGTAGATTCTTCTTCGGTCAATTCGTATTCTGGTTGACCATTTTTGATTGGCTTTGCAAAGACAGAAACTCGGTCTCGTGAGTAGAGACTTGAGAGTACTACACCAGTACCTTCTTCGTTTAAAAATCCAATAGCAAAACTTTGATTGCTTCCTTGGTCCTTAAATGGGTTGAAGCGAATTGTGTCGATTCCTCGTAGACTTGTACGGATGCGTGCGTCCATATTTTTTGCTTTTGTGTCGAGTTCTTTCTCGAGTCCGTAGAGAGTGTCGATATCTTTTCGAAGTCCAGTCATAATTTCTTCAAGATCTTGCGCTTTTTTACCACGGAAGATTTTCTTGAGACGGATTTCCATTCTTACAAGCCATATGATATTAATGACAAGTAGTACTATTGCCCCATAGAGGATAATTGATGTATTTGCTATCATATAGACATAGATTATAGTTCAAAATCATCATTTGTGCAATAAATACACACATATGGCAACCAAAGCAAAAAAAGCATCATCATATAAAAAAGCAGAAAAAAGTATCTATTTGGATTGCGCGTCAAACACCCCGATTGATCCATCGGTACTTTTGGTTATGAAAAAAGCGGGCGAGCGGTACTTTGGTAATCCGAGTGCACTACACAAAGACGGCTTGAAAGCAAAAGAGGTACTTGAAAATGCACGCAAAGATGTCGCTCGTGTTTTTGATGTCCATTCAGATGAAATTATTTTTTGTGGAAGCGGGACAGAGAGTGACAATCTCGCACTCTTTGGAACACTCGAAGGATATCTTCATACATCAAAAGATGCCACAAAAAATCCTCACATTATTATTTCTTCTATAGAACATTCAGCGCTCATAGAAGCAGTTGCGTTTTTGAGTTCATCGGGAATACGGGTCACACGTATACCTGTAGATAAAAATGGAATGGTAAATCCAAAAGATGTTCGTGATGCGCTCACCAAAGACACTATTTTTGTATCAGTAATGTATGCAAATAATGAAATAGGTACTATTCAGCCGATTGCTGAAATTGCAAAATCTATTCGACATTTCAAAAAACACAACAACCTTTCAGGTCCATACCCAGTTTTTCACACAGATGCAACCCAAGCGGTCAACTATCTTCCACTTAGAGTACCGCCGCTTGGAGTCGACATGTTGACATGCAATGGTTCAAAAATATACGGGCCAAAAGGTATTGGTATGCTTTACAAAAAACGCGCTATTCCATTCCTTGGGATGATGAAAGGCGGAAATCAAGAATTTGGATTTCGACCTGGTACAGAAAATGTTCCCGCAATTCTTGGATTTGCACACGCACTCTCACTTGCAGAAAAGCTAAAAGAAAAAGAGGTGAAGCGACTTACCACACTCCGTGATTTTTTGATTCACGAAATCAAAAAAGAATTTCCGAGTGTAGAGCTCAACGGACACGAGATACTACGACTCCCAAATAACATCAATCTTACTTTTCATGGTATTGAAAGTGATGCACTTGTGATAGGACTTGATGCGAAGGGAATACGTGTATCCTCAAAAAGTGCATGTAAGGCAGGCGACGAACATACATCTCATGTTATAATGGCATTATCGAAAGAAATCAGACCAGAAGATGGAAGTATTCGAATCACTCTTGGACGGCACACTGAAAAGAAAGAATTGATGTATGTTGTTCGTGCATTGAAGGAAGTCGTAAGCTTAGCAAATAAATCACTCACGATTTTGAATAAAAATCGTTAACTATTGTATGGATATTAATGATCTTACAAAAACTCAATTAGTGTTGTTGGGGCTATTGATTAGTTTTGTTACTGCCATTGTGACCGCAATTGCTGTGGTGTCGGTGATGGAACAGAACTCTGTTCCTGTTACTCAAACAATTTATCAAGTTGTGAAAGATACATTCAATCCTAGTCCTGAACCTGCTGTGCCTGAGACACCAGTTGCCACTACTCATTCACCTGCAGAAATTGTTGCTATGTTTAAGGATGCGGTAGGTGTTGTGTATTCTGATGAAGCGAAGACTCTTTCTCGTCCTTTGATTGTGGTAGCAAATGGAAAAACACTGTCTTATCTAAGCGAAGGATCATTGCTTGAACTTAAGAAAGAATACACATCAATTGTTGCGGGCGTCGAACAAAAAATACCTGCAACATCAAATCTCGAGCGTATTGCATATTTTGAATCAACAAAAAAGATTTCAGGTGAAAAAACTGTGAACTTTGACGCACCACTTCCAAACCCAGGCGATGAGCTGTTTGTGATTGAAGGTAGTCCTGTGTCATTTGATAGGGTGTATGTAAAAACAGTATCGAGTGATGATGCATACGAACATAGAATAGAACTCACTACGATTCCACAGATGCACTCAGGTGCGCTTGTGGTCACAAAAGAAGGCAAGGCTCTCGGAATTCTTGTCATGACAGACACCACCGGTCTTGTGATTCCAGGCGGAGTGCTCAAAAAGACATTCAGTTTTTAGTGTTTGACATTTTTTAATAAAATTATATAATCACACTACTATGATGCCTCCATTTAACCACTTTACATCAAAAGCAAAAGACGCAATTAGAAAAGCACACGAACTCGCAATTGAGCGAGGTCAGAATCACGTGAATGCATTTCATTTGCTTACCGCACTTCTCTTGCAAGAGGAGTCTATGGTGCTTTCTATCATTGAGCGATTGGAAATTGATTCAATGCTTTTGACCGATTCAGTACTTGAACACATCGAAGCTCCAGAATCAAAAGCACACAGTGTCACATCACCTTCGTACCAGCTCTATCTGACACCAGATTTGGCACAAGTAATTGAAACATCGAGTAAAGTCGCTGGATATTTAAAAGATGAATTTGTATCAACAGAACATATTTTTGTTGCTCTTCTTGAAGTACCAAGTGATGCAAAAGAACTCTTGTCTCGTTTTCGAATCAACAAAGATCATGTGCTTAAAATAATTGAAGAATTCAAAGCACAAAATATCACTGACACAAACTCACCAAAGAAATTTCGTGTACTTACAAAATACACACGCAACCTCACAAAACTCGCACGTGAAGACAAACTCGATCCTGTCATTGGTCGTGATACTGAAATCATGCGCATTATGCAGATTCTTTCTCGTCGCACAAAAAACAATCCAATTCTTATTGGAGAACCTGGTACAGGTAAGACTGCTGTAGTAGAAGGTCTTGCACAGCGTATTGCGAAAGGTGATGTTACTGAGTCATTAAAAGACAAAGAGCTCGTGTCTCTCGACTTAGGTTCTCTTATTGCTGGAACAAAATACCGCGGAGAATTCGAAGAGCGATTGAAGTCTCTCATGAAAGAAATCGAACGTGCCGATGGAAAAATAATTCTTTTCATAGATGAGATTCACACTATTGTTGGAGCAGGCGCTTCAGATGGGGCACTTGATGCATCAAACATGCTAAAGCCTGCATTGTCTCGAGGAGAGCTTCGTGCGATAGGTGCTACTACTCTAAAGGAATATCAAAAGCATATCGAGAAGGATCCAGCTCTTGCTCGGCGTTTTCAGCCAGTATACATAGAAGAACCAACACCAGAAGATGCGACCGCGATTTTGCGCGGACTCAAGGAAAAATACGAGCTCTATCACGGAGTACGTATTACTGATGATGCAATTCAATCTGCGGTGAATCTTTCTGTGCGATATATTACAAATCGAAATCTTCCAGACAAAGCTGTGGATCTCATAGACGAAGCAGCGTCAGCACTTCGTATTGCTCTTGAAAATAAACCTCCAATTCTTGAAGAAGCACATCGAAAAATCATGCGTCTTGAGATTGAAAAAGAAGCTTTAAAAAAAGAAGTGGATGTTTCAGATGGTGAAAATAAGGAAACAAAAATCAGAATCAAAGAAATAGATAAGGAGATAGCAAATCACAAAGAGAAGACTCGCGAAATAGAACTCAAGTGGCAAAATGAAAAGGCAACAGTTACTGAGATTCGTTCTATTAAAAAAGAACTTGAAGCACTTCGTGTGGAAGCTGAACAAGCAGAAATGCGCGCGGATCTCGCACGTGCGGCTGAGATTCGTTATGGAAAAATTCCGACTCTCACCAAAGATCTTGATGTGAAGCTTACTCGTCTCAAAAAACTTCAAAAATCTCGTCGTATTCTCAAAGAAGAAATTACAAGTGAAGATATCGCAGAAGTAGTAGCACGATGGACAGGTATTCCACTCGCAAAAATGCTCGAAGAAGAACGAGCAAAACTTGCACGAATGGAAGAAGAACTCGCAAAGCGTGTAGTTGGTCAACAAGAGGCAATCAGTAAGATTTCAGATGTGATTCGTCGTTCACGCGCGGGGATTGCAGATCCAAATCGTCCAATTGGTTCGTTTATCTTTCTTGGGCCAACAGGTGTAGGAAAGACTGAACTCACAAAAGCACTTGCACAATTTCTTTTCAACGATGATAAAGCACTTACTCGAGTCGACATGTCTGAGTACATGGAGCGACACAGTGTGTCTAAACTCGTAGGTTCACCACCAGGATATGTAGGACACGATGAATCAGGTCAGCTTACAGAAGCAGTGCGCCATCGACCATATTCTGTGATCTTGTTTGATGAAATTGAAAAAGCGCATCCTGAAGTATTCAACATTTTGTTGCAAGTACTTGATGAAGGACGATTGACTGATGCAAAGGGTAGAGTGGTCAATTTCCGAAACGCAGTGATTATTTTGACTTCAAATATTGGTTCACGACATATTGAAAAGATGGAAAGTATAGGATTCTCTACAAATACTCCAACACAAGATTATGTTCATACAAAAGAAAAAGTTATGGAAAGTCTCAAGGATCATTTCCGTCCAGAATTCTTGAATCGTCTTGATGAAATAATTCTCTTCGATATACTTTCACCAGAATCAATTCGAAATATTGTTGAGATTAGAATCGATCAGGTTAGAGCACGATTGGCTGCAAAAGATATCACACTTGAGATTACAGATGAAGCACTCGAGCTTCTCGGCAAGGAAGGATACAATCCGCACTATGGTGCGCGACCACTCAATCGTCTGATTCAAACAAAGATTCTAAATCCTGTTGCATCGCATATTATTACCAAGGGTGCAGAGAAGGGTGATGTGGTGTATGTCTCAGTCAAAGAAGGAAATCTACATATTGATACTCGTCGAGCAAAAACAAAAAGCCCAATTACAAAAACACGAAGTAAGAAGGAATCGTTGTAGATCACAAATAAAAAAATCCCTCTCGGGATTTTTTTATTTGTGCGCCGGGAAGGATTCGAACCTTCGTAGGCCGAAGCCGACAGATTTACAGTCTGTTGTAATTGACCACTCTACCACCGACGCATATTTTGTACCTAAATAAAATAGCATTTTATTCAATATTTGTCCATTGTATATCCTTGCTTTTTATTCCAAATTATAGTATTGTATACCCACTATGGCATCACAAGACAGATTGATAAAGCTTGCCTGCGGAAGTTGCAAAAGAATCAACTACTGGTCAAGTAAAAACAAAAAGCTCGTTACAAAAAAGATCGAGCTCAAAAAGTACTGCAAATGGTGTAAGAAAAACACTGTTCACAAGGAAGCAAAGAAATAGTTTATTACTATTGAAAGGTTTGCTATACTAGAACTGCAAAAGAGAAAAGGGATTCCTTTTTCTTTTTTGTTATATGTTCTTTCTTGTCCTAACACTTTAGTTTAGGAAAGTGGTCCCGCATTATTATTATTTTGCTGGGTACTCGCGTCGTCCGCCCTTGTGGCGGAGATGGGGGATTAGTTTAGTGGTAGAACGAAGGTCTCCAAAACCTTTGGTGAGGGTTCGATTCCTTCATCCCCCGCATAAGAAAAAGCTCCGAAAGGGGCTTTTTCTTATGCGGGGGATAGTGAGACATCTGCTTGTCTCACGTGGAGGAATCGAAAAGCTTTTCCATATTTTGAGAATCTTAGATTCAAAAAACGGGAAAAGGTATACTGTTCCTGTAAGGAAAGATTCCTTCATCCTTCGCAATGTACAAAAAGGCAGAGCTAAACGCTCTGTCTTTTTGTACTACTTTATCCATAGTATTTTCTTATTCCTCTTAAACCACGTTCTCTGTCTTTTTACATACTGCCAAATCGCACTTTCGAGTTGGGATGTCATTTCTTCTTTTGTGATGTTGTCGGTGAGATATTCAGCAAGGAAGCGGTATTCAAGTCCGAGCTCACGCATACGTTTCCATGAGAGTCCTTCATTTTGGAGTTGAGTTGCTTCACGAATCATTCCTTTTTTTATGCGAGCGATAAGTCTTTTGTGTATTCGTTCTTTGAGAATTTCATCTGGAAAATCAAGTCCAATCCATTCAACTTCATATGGAGATTCTTTTTTGATTTCTGGCACCTTGCCAATAGACTCGATTATCTCAAGTGCACGGATTAGTCTCACTTTATTTTTAATATCAATCGTTTCCGCTCTTTCGGGATCTTTTTTCTTCAGGAGAGAAAGAAGTTCTTCTGCTGATTTTGTTTCAAGTTCTTTGCGTAGTTTTTTGTTGGGTGGAACAGTAGGGAAGTCTATGTGATATACAAGCGCATCGATATAAAATCCTGTACCTCCACAAA
>CAYWZM010000004.1:0-19495 GCA_964462355.1 uncultured Candidatus Saccharibacteria bacterium | reverse complement strand
TTCCTCCGGCATGGAGTGTCGTCATGACAGTTTCAAGCGCTGATACTTTTGTTTTTGGGTGCACCGCAGTCGGGATACCTCGACCATTGTCGACAACTCGCACACGATTTCCTGGCAAAAGTGCAACTTCAATATGATCACAATATCCACCCATCGCTTCGTCGCGTGAGTTATCAAAAATTTCCCAAATCAAATGGTGAAGTCCTTCGGGTCCAGTCGTACCAATGTACATTCCAGGACGCTTTCGCACTGGTTCAAGTCCTTCAAGAACAGAAATTGCTTCTGCTCCATAGTTTCCACCCTTTTTTGCTTTTTCTTCGTCTTTTGCCATATATGATTAGAAACCAAAAAGACCTTATCATACAAGGTCTTTTTAACTATTTGTATACACAAAGTATAGCATTTTTTGAGATAAATAGACACCTTCACAAGAGTCAATTGTGGATATGTAATGCGCCAAAATAGGCTTATTTTGCATGGTTTTAGGATATATTGACTTTTATTTAAATTTGTGATATTATATTTATAAACAAAATTCTATATCCAATGAAGAACATTCTAAATCTTGTACTAATAAGCACTGTAGTGGCTGTCTTAATTACAGCTTGTACCAACAAGCAAAGTAAAAATGATTATTATAGTGCTGGAATCGGACAGATAGATGACTTATTTTATGATAATAATGGCGAATTATGTCTAAGCGGAGGAGTCAAAGAAAAGTGGCTTGTCAGTGGTGTCTATAAATATATTGACGGTCAATTGTATGGATATTATGTAATTCCCGAAACAGAGTACTATGTCAATAAGTCGTTTTACGCAACTGAAAACAATAGAAGATTTTCAGCTTGTGGATTCGCAAATATCGCTGACATTGTAAACAAACAATCAGTTACAAGAATCAGATTTCCTCAGCAATTTGTTCGTTGGCAGTAAGAGAAGATTTACAATAACCCCACCTTGGTGGGGTTATATTTTTTATCTCACCGTAGCACCGTATGTTGCTTTTGTTTCTTCTTCAAGTCTTTTGTGGAGACTATTTACTTCATCATCGGTCAGAGTTCGATCGAGTGAGCGGTAGGTGATTCGATATGCATAGCTTTTCTTTCCTTCTCCAAACTTGGCGGCATTTTCATATTCATCAATAAGCGCCATTTCTTCTGCCATATCACCGATCACATCTCGCACAAGATCAAAATAGTTGTTTGGTGCGAATCCTTCTTTGTCTACAACAAATGAAATATCTCGCACAATAGCTGGGTACTTACTTACCTCTTTGAATTTTTGTCCAAGTACGAGTTGTTTTTTGACTCGCTCATCATCACTCCAGAGAAGTCTAATATCTGGAAGATCCATACTTGTCATCGCCCAACGCTCAATACCTGAACCCCATGCCCAACCATTGTAGACATTCGGATCAACACCAAGCTTTTCGAGAACTGAGGGCTTCACCACCCCACTTCCGAGAATCTCAAGCCAATCTTTTTCATTATCTTTATTTCCACCAGTTTTCAAAATTTCAATTTCAGTTGAAGGATGTGTGTATGGAAATGTTTCTTCCATAAATTTATATTCAACATCACCGAAAATTGCTTTTACGATTTTGAGCTCAACATCCTTGAGAGTATCCAGATCGATAACTTTCATATCTTTTGGTGCAAGATAGAGTGCATCAATCTGATGAAAGACGTTCATGTGCTTGCGATCGATTTCATCTTTTCGATACACTTTTCCGTAACAAAATACTCCAAGCGGTTCTTTGTTGTCGAGTTTCTTTTTTATTTCTTCCTGTCTGAAATAGTAGTACCACATCACGGTTGTTTGCGTGCGCAAAATATGAGAATCATCAGCATAGTATGTGTCTGACGTACTTCGTGCAGGATGATCGAGTGGAAAATCAAAAAGATCAAAGGCAATCTCTGTAGACATGATTTCTGGTACATGTATTGTGTCAAACGATTTAAAATCATCGATTGATGTAATACGTCGCACTAGTTCCTTGATTGGACTACCCTCTGTTCGAGACAAGTCTGGCATAGCCAAATAACGCTTCATGCGCATCGCCTCAGCATCAGTACGAGATGCGAGTCCTTCGATTATTTTATTTTGCTCTGTTGTGTCTATGTGTAGTTCCATATTAGTGTCTATTGTTCCAATAATTGTGTTGTGTGGTGTAGTATTCCTTGATTGTTGTTATGTGTTTTTCCCAAAACTCATCTTCATCAGAATCTAGACTATACCCATTATTTTTCTTCTCATCAAGTCTCCACATTTCCTTGAGAATGGTGTTTAGAGTATGATCAAGCGCCATACTTCACATACTACAACCTCACACACTAAGACGCAAGAAACAAAATCAGTCTTTGAGTATGTTAAAATGCGACTATGAAAAGAATGTATCTTTGGGGGATTATGGCAATTGTTGGTCTCGGATTGTTGGGATATTATCTCGGGTGGATTGATAATGGACCAAAAGAAATAAACACTGAAGAGATTCCGAGCAGGTTTGAAGAATAAAAAACTGGCATTACTGCCAGTTTTTTTTATTTCCCTTCTCCGTAGACTCTCTTCGCAAGTTCACAATGCTCACACACACTCGATCCACTACCAAATGGTTTGAAGTTGCATGGGCGATTGACCCACTCTCCAGAAGAAACAAGTTGTACGTAGTCAGAAAAATCTCTCACGAGAAGATCAATTTCTTCTTGCCCAACATGAGTACTATACACACCATTTTTATCTTCAGCATCCGCTTCAAGAAAAAGAAGTCGTGAACTGTCCACCACCTTACCTTTCTCTGCTCCATAGATAAGGTATGAGTACATTGCAAGTTGTCGCATATAACTTGAAAGTCTTCCTTCATCATCCTTTTTTTCAATCACTCCACTTGTCTTACTGGTGCCCGTTTTAAAATCTGTTACCACAAGTCTTCCATCCGGAAATCTCTCGGTAAGGTCAATTTTGCCATACATAGTGAGGTCAGGAAATCGAGAATCACGATACGAAAGTGAGCGCTCGGTTGTACGGTCTTTTGCAAGATGAGGATAATACTTTTCCATCCATGTTTCTACTGCGTCAACACCTTCGCGAGAGAGTCGAGTAAGTACACTCGCATCAGTCACACCTTCGTACTCGAGTTGTTCGCTGATTGTTTTTTTAATAAATGCACTTGTAGGCTTTTTTTCTTCTAGAAGAATTTTTTCAATTGTGCTGTGCACTGCACTTCCAAATTTGAGACTTTCAGTTTTGATATCTGGAAGTTTAAGTAGATTTCTAAAATACCACTTCCATGGACATTCAAAAAAGTTATTAAGTAGTGTGACTGATACTTTTGCGTCTGTAAATATATCACTCACACTTTCTTTAAGAAGATCGATACTACGCACCACTGCTGTCTCGCTTTGTTGAACATATACTCGTGGACTTTGAGCAAGAAGTTCTTCTTGTGTTTCTGTTGCGTCCTTTTTGTCAAACATATCCTGAGGAATCTCTTGAAGTATTTCTGCTAATTCAAGTGTTGCTCCAGTCAACGACGTGCGTGCATAAGAAATAGTACAGTGCTTCTTTGCACGAGTCAGTGCAACATACAACTCTCGTTTTGCCACAGCTTTGTCTTTCTTTTCAATTTTCTCCTGTAGAGAAAGTGGCAGCGTAAATGCCATGCGCTTACCTGCCATCAAGACACTTTCATTCATGTGTGCAATCCACACATGTTCAAACTCAAGCCCTTTTGATGCATGAAGTGTCATGACTGTAACCCCTTTATCCCCGCCAAGTGTTGCTACAGAAAGTGAGTGGTTGTACTCTTCTAGTCTGTTCACATATTCTAAGAAATCTTGAAGCGAAGCGTGTGTGTGCTTTTCAGAATACTCGGTCGCGAGGTGAATACTTGTACGCACTATCTCTACTCGAACAATAAGTTCTTCATGACCCAGTGCGGTTTCAATCAGAAACTCATCACCAACATGATGAATAATTTCTACAAGTGAGTGTGTCTGCGCATACGTCATCCATTCCGAAATTTTTTTACCCCATGTTGAAATAGGATGTGAACCATCAAAAAGACTTCCGCTTCTACCGTACTCAACAAGCATATCAACAGAAAGTTTTCGCGTATCAACTTCATGTAGAAATCGGTGTGCATCCATGATGGGAATACCGGACAGTGAATCAAGCATTGTACGAGAAAGTGCAACTGCGTTGAATGGATCTACAATTGTTGCAAGTATATTTCGCAAAGACTCTGTATATCGTGCACCAAAAAATGACACACCGAAAGAAGTTGTGACTGGAATTCCCATCATCCGCAATTCTGTAACAGCAGAAATCACATGACGGTTTTTTGGAACGAGAAGTGCGCATTCATGAGGCAGAGTGCCTTCTTCGAGTTGTTTTTTGAAGTAGGCACCTGCGCTAATAATCTCATCACGAGGGTAAGTGTATTCAAAAAGAGATACAGGATGATCTCCGTCGGTGTTACTATTGAGTTTTTCTTGCGTAAGACTACTTTGTAAAAGCGTATCAGCAAGCGACAGTATTGGCGCAGTCGATCGATAGTTTTCTGTAAGTGTAATGAGATGTGCTTTTCCGAAAACTGTTTTGAATTCCTCAAAATAATTAAGTGAAGCCCCTCCAAAACCATAAATAAGCTGGCGGTCATCACCAACAACAAAAATATTTGGTAACTCTACCCCTTTCCATACTGCCTGCAAAAATGCATTTTGAACTCCTGAAGAGTCTTGATGTTCATCAACAAGTACATACAAATATGCCTCGCGAAGATCCGCGCATACATTTTCATTTTCTTCGACAAGCCTCACCGCATATTCAAGCACGTCATCATAATCCATCAAATTATTTTCTCGTTTGTATGATTCATACACTTCATAAAAAACTGCTACCTCTTTTGTGCGTGTAAGTGATTCTATTTTCTTTTGAACTTCCTTTTTTAATTTTCCTTTTGATTCGCCCCGAGAAGAGATATTGTCCGGATTACCAGTGAGATCATCTATTTCCTTATCAATAAGAACCATAAAATCAAAATGCGAAAATCGCTCACGCTTCAAAAGCGATACGAGTGACTTGAGATCATTGAAATACATGCTTGGATTACCACGAGAATGAAGGTGCTTCCAATCTCGGCAGTGGAGCAATTCATCCACCACCAAAAGCGCATCTTCGTCTTTGAGAAGCTTGGGTGGTGCATCAAAATCAAGCAATTCAAAATACGTATCAACAAGAGAGTTTGCAAAACTATGAAATGTCTGAATTCCGACCGACCGTGCATCATCACCAATATATCTATAGAGACGCTCCCGCATGGCTTTCACCCCAGCTCGAGTAAATGTAAGGCAAAGAATACCATCACCTTTTGTGTCTGTTTTTTCCAAAATGTGGGCGATTCTTAATGTGAGAATTTGAGTCTTCCCTGTTCCAGGACCAGCAATAACCATGACCGGACCTTCTATTGTGTCCACTGCCTCTTTTTGGCGCGTATTTAGCCCCTTGTAAGCATCTAGAAATGGTGTGCTCATACGACACAGTATACCTTCTTATTGGAGATACACGAATGTTGACAATATGTGAATTTTTGCTATTATGGTTTTCTAACTTAAATTGTTCCTTATGCAACTTAATCAGAATCAGAAAAATGCGCAAAAAGCAGTGGTAGGACTTGCTGCACAGTTCAACCAATCGGAGAACCCTGAATTGATACTTCAGATGAAAAACTTATTGAAAGGTGCCGGGTTAACCTTAAATAAAGCCGGAATTCCTCCCGAACACATACAGCTCGTAAAACAGCATTGGGATTCAGTTTCAGTCCCCGCCTAACCAACACCGTGCCACCACCTTTTTTAAAAGGGGTGGCACTTTTTCTTTATACAAAAACCTCTCGAATGAGAGGTTTTTGTATAGTATGAATGAGATTTTATACAGTATGAGTATCAGGAAGTGCTTCACTTACTGGTGCTGTCTCTTGAGGGATTGTTTCTGGTGGTACACCTTTCACAGCCATATATACATGCCCCACAAGTATCATAGAAAATGGCATTGAAAATATCCATCCTATAAATGTCACACCACCCAAAAAGTTGAGAACACCTACTACAATCATGAGCCCGCAAAGTTTCCATATATGCCCTTTTGTGAGTTCGCGTGCACGAATGAGTGCGTCTTTTGATGAAATTACTTCTTCAACAACTATATATCCAAAGAAATAATATTTTATAATCAAAAAGATTATCACCAAAAGTGCACAAATTAACACAACACCTGACACAAGAGCAATCGCTCCCTTACCTCCAAATATCCCCCACGCACCACCAAGCATTGAAGCCATTAGCAGAATTCCAAACGGCAACAATTTCAAGATGAATCTAAGAGTTGTTTTTATATAGCGAACCAACACTTGATTTGACGGGAAGAAATCAGCATAGGTTACTGATTCTTTTCTAAGATCCTTTAGAATAAATTGCGTTGACCCAACTGCAATAAGAAATTGAAGTACTATTAAGGCAATTGTTCCAAGTGTACTTATTGGAACTGAGGGCGATTGTGACAATCTATCAAGCATCATCAAGATCACCACACACACTATTGTCACACCAAAATACAACAATTTTCTCGCCATGAGTGTAGCGTATGAATCTTTAAATAATTGTTTGTATGAGAATAATTGCTGCATAGTGTGTTTGTTAACTAAAAATAATTACGCTTGTGGTGCACTTTCAACCACTTCTGGTTCAGTTGATGATTCATCTGATGAATCCTGACTTTCCTCAACAGCTTCCTCAGAAGATTGTGAATCCATTTTGACTTCAAGATGTGATTTGATGGTCATATCAAGCGCTTCAACAATTCGCGCACGATATTGCATACTCATTTCACTTACCGGTTCTACAGGAGTTTCAGTAGACACGAGTCCAAGATCAACCAAGTCAGTCTTAATTTTTTCTGAAGAAAGCTTCATTTTCTTTGAAGAGAGACTACTGTACCATGGATACTTGACGATGACTTCGCCGTCCGTATTTACAGTTGTCTTAGGAGTAAGCCATACAGGAATAAATCCAAAAAGTTTTGCTTTTGTTGCATACTTCAATGTAACTGATGAATCATCAATAATCACATCCTTGAGTTCAGGATCTTTGTTCATTGTTGATTTGATGTATGAAGTAAGATCTTCTTTTGAAGTAACTTTTTCTGAAGTATCTACATATACTTCATCTGTAGTTCCGACATCTTTTGATGAGACCTTGAGATAAAAAGGTTCTTTTACTTCCGCACTTCCCTCAACGCCAAATGAGTTTTTGTTTGCATCCCATCCAGCGACGATTTCACCCAATGTTGTTTTTACTGTAGAAAAAGAAGCAGAAGATGACTCGTCGGTTGATACATATGTTTCTGCGCATTTCATTGCACCACTCAAAAGACTCGCGAGTTCGTTTGTCTTAACAGCATCAATGTTTTTTGCTTTCAAATTCATATTCATCTCAACCAATGCAGATCGAGCAATTGCTTGATAGCGCGAAAGCATTACTGCATCAATCGCCTTGTCTGAACGTGGTGACAATGTTTTTAATGTTTGACTTATGTTTTTGAACGCACCTTGTGTTGATTCATGCAAAGATGCTTGTGCACCGTCCATTCCCTGATATTTCAAATTAATATTTTTTTGATAACTTGTTGCATTCCATGCAAGACTTGCACGTGCAGTATCAGACTGCTTCATAAGTGTTGAATCAAGTGTTGTACAAAAAGTATCACTATCAACAGTAATACCTGAACGAATTGTTCCTGCAATAAGCTGATCAACTGTCAAAGAAAGCGTACTCCCAGTACCAAATGCTTGCGCAATTTTTTCTTGTTCGTTTACTGTATTTTGTTGTGTTGTAGTCACTTCAGTCTCAGAATCTGCCTCAACATCGACATCAAGCGTGTCGTTTCTAACCGCACCTTCTACTACTTCTGGAATTGAAGTATCTACTACGAGCGATTCTGCTGATGCACCATTGATTGAACCACCTACCAAAAGAACAATTGCTATGATATACATGATTTTCTGTTTGCTCATTCCTATATTTTAACAGAAAAGACTATTCCATTACCATACGCAAAAGGTATTGACACTAGATTTTTATGTTTTGTATTATCGAATTCCTGTATCGATGACAATCAACACACCTGTGCCTTCGTCTGAAACAACTTCAACCCACTGCTTCTCAACTGGTCCCATACCACCCGGGTACACATCTACGTAATATTCACCAGGTGGAGGAGAAAATTCAAAAGTGCCATCCTCCTTTATATTTCTCCATTCAATCATATGCGTGCCGGTACTATCATAAAGTCGTGCAATTCGTGATGTATATGCCTCAGTTGGAGGATTGCACGGTACTCCTTCAATTTCTACTGGACAGAAAGGACCAATTTCAACTTTCCCAAATATTGCACCGTCTGGCACAATTTCATTACCTGCATCACTATACGAAACCCCTTCTATGAATGAATTAGAATTATATATACACCTTCGAGGAAGTGTCTCTAAAATAGCACCGACGAGCGCGCATTCTTCAAAATTAGAAACTTGCTGATCAGTCGGAATAACATTCTTTACTGGCATTGAAAGTCGATACACGAATGCATATCCTGACAAGACCAAGAGTAGTGCCACCACTATATATGATTGCCACATTTTTTGCTGATATATCATGTTTTAATTATAAACCCATTAATAAAAACATAAAAACCATTTTTATATAACCCGTACGAGAATACATCCAAGAAGAAAAAATAATACGAACCCATATCCTATATTTATCAAAAGAATTTCTCGCATATTTTTGAATGACTTACCGCTCCACAACACTGCCCCGACCTCTGTTGGTACAACAAAGCCAATCCAAACAAGAAGTGAAATTCCAATAATCTCTTTCGGCAAGATGGCATCAAAATTCTGGACGACAATAGTCAACACCGCAATAGTCACCGCAGAAGAAACCATTTGAATACCGTACATTTTCCACATATTCTTTTTTCCTTCCTCCATTCTTTTTGAATCATTTGGATCCACACCCATCAACGACATCCATTTTTTACCAAATAACGGACCGTACCAAATTGAACCAAGAATAACTGAAACTAATACACCACTACCTACTACACCCCACAAAATCATTGAGATCATATATAAAAGTAATCAATTGTAATAGATTTAGTATAAAACTATTCCTGTTGAAATTGAATTATTTCATACAAAAAACCTCGCACACGCGAGGTTTTTTGTATTTACTTTGATTCATGTCCGGTGCATCCATTTTTGCAACCATCGCAATTATCACATTTTCCGTGACAATTACATGAACATCCATCAACACACACACCAGATGAACATGAGCACTTTTTCCCAATCTTATATCGTCCAGGACCAGACATTGCAATACCAAGTGACATTGCAAGAAGTCCAAGGTCTAATTCAAACCCTCCAGGTCCAGTAAGTCCACCAGTCTTTCCTTTTACAAAAACTATTGCCCCAATCATCACCAACGCAATCAATACTCCAGAAAGAGCTGTTCCGACTCCCAAGATCATTGAAAGTCCTCCAAGAAACTCTATTAACGCAACTGCATACGCTATAAATGCGCCGAGACCGATTGATGCGAAGAAGCCTACTGTTCCTTCCATGTTCTGGAGTTTGCTCCATCCATGTGCAACAAAAATAATACCTAGTATTAATCTCATTATAAATAGACCAAGATCAGGTCGTGCAATTTTTTGTTTAAAATGTGAATATGCTTGCATGCTTATTTGTGCGTATATACGCCTAACTAATAATTAATTATAGTATACCATTTAAAAGATCGGCCCGTATATCATAAAGCTGACCTTTTGATTGCTTTTAGTCTAAATAGGTATACCATGGTAATCAAGAGATGCTATTTATTAATAATTTATTTTTTCTATGTTTACATATCTTGTATTTGAAATAATTTCCGCCATTGTTGGCGCAAGTGCTGTGATTATTCTTATTATTCATTTTTATCGCACACGAACCGCCCGAGAGGAAATAAAAAAGAAAACGGTATTCATTCCAATATTACTCTTCGTAATTGCATTCATAAGTGGACTTATTGCAAACAAAACGTATGCTCCAGATTTTGCGATGCCCGCTTTTATGCATTCACACGCACCTGGTGGATTGCCACCCTCAATACCGTTTGCAAACATTTTGGATTTTTTAGTAAAAAGAAACAAGTTTGTATCAATAGATAACATCTCAGCAAATCCTGAAAATGTTCCGGTATCGGCCACACCCCCTGAACCAGACGGCATTGTACGTATTAGACTTGTTGCACGAGAAGTTATTTCAGAAATAGCTCCAGGAATTTATTTCAATTATTGGACATACAATAATCAAGTACCAGGACCTATGTTGCGAGTACACGAAGGAGATACAGTAGAGTTATCGCTTACAAACGATGCGACTAGTCTACATCACCACAATATAGATCTTCATGCTGTGACCGGACCAGGAGGAGGTGCAAGTCTCACACATGTTGCACCAGGAGAAACAAAAACATTTCAATGGAAGGCGCTGAATCCTGGTCTATATATTTATCACTGTGCAATGCCAAATGTGAGTACCCATAATTCTCATGGGCAATACGGACTCATAATGGTGGATCCAAAAGATCCATCTGTTGCACTATCACCTGTGGATAAAGAATTTTATGTCGTTCAAGGTGAACTCTATACAGTTGGCCAAATTGGAAAACGAGGATTGGTTCCTTTTGATTCTGATGCCCTGATTGATGGAATACCAAACTACGTCACATTCAATGGAAAAATTGAAGGAGCACCTCGAATGCACGCGCAGGTTGGAGATAGAATCAGAATGTATGTTGGAAATGGTGGTGTAAACCTGATATCATCTTTTCATGTTATCGGAGAAATATTTGACACAGTATATCCAGAAGCAAATATTGGTGGGACTATTGAAAAGAATGTGCAGACCACAGCCGTACTACCAGGAGGAGCGAGTATTGTAGAATTTACCGTAGACGTTCCGGGAAAATATCTACTGGTTGATCATGCTCTTGCGCGAATGAACAAAGGTGCATGGGCTGTACTTGAAGTAACTGGTCCCGAGAAACCAGAAATTTTCAAAAAAATTGAATAATAAAAGCGGTTCCACTTGGAACCGCTTTTTGATTTTCACAATGATATTTTCTTTTTTGATTCCTAATGATATCTGAATTTCGAATTTATTGCGGGAAATTTTGAAAATCCATGTAATAGAAACGTATTGATGATATGTGAACATAAGACAATCGGAATAAGTGAAAACAAAGACCTTGTCAGAGTCCACTCAATTTGTGGATACAACAAGGTAGACATGCTGTAACCCGAAATACACGGAACCACCACACCTGTTATCAAGTCATACATACAAATAAGCACAAAACCTTGCACAAGATATTTTCCTGATGTGCTCATGTATGAATCATCATCCTTTACCTTAAAGATATACGACGCTCCTACTGTAAGTAAGGCCATAAGTGAACTTCGAAATAAATCATACTCAAAATTATATTCCCACTCTTTATGTATGAGCGAGTAAACAAATCCGTAAATCATTACTGAAATGAAAACATACAGGAATCCGGCAATCTTATTATGCCTTGTGATGGGAAGACCTATTCCCTGCAGTAGGGTCACATTAGAAATAGCCGTAAGCAATTTGAATAGGTACGTTAGACCTACGCCAACTATTGTCGTACTAATTAATCGATTTCTCATTGGTTTATAGTTTTTTTATGAACGTTGGATTTCAGTGTACACGAGAGGTGGACGAGAATCAAGCAAACAAAAAAGTGAAATTTATAAATAAAAAATTGCCCGGCTGGGCAATTTTTTATTTAATTTAAAACCTATTGAGGCAACTTTGATTCAAGTTCTTTTATTTTTGTTTCTAAAAGCTCTATTGCTTCAGCATTCTTAGATTCTTGTGCATGTTCAAGTTCTTGAGAAAGTGAATCGATGATATCGTTGAGCTCATCCTCGTCTGTATATCCAGCATCGATAAATACTGTACCGATATCAATTAGACTTTTGGCTTGTGCGAGTGGATCGTTAGAAGTATCGATTGCCTGTTGCGACGCAAACCACTTATCATATAGCTTTTTAGCATTGGCGCCTGTTGGATTATCTTCTGTTTCAAAATAATCTTTGCCTTCGTCATGAAGCGCCTTGTATGCCAATACAACCTCCTCTCTACTAGGTACCCCTTCTTGATTATTTATTTCTTTTTCCATATCAAAATTATAACAGACAATATCTGACTTGCAAATGAAATAAAAAATACTTATAAAAACTCCCATTATTGGGAGTTTTTTTCTTTGTTACCCAAGAGGGCATTGATTCGAGATTCCATTGGTGGGTGTGTCATAAAAAGTCTCGCAAGTCGGGATGTTTTCCCTTTTGGGTCAGCGAGGTACAAGTGTGCGATCGCAGTAGATTGTCGTCGCATTGGCACACTGTGTCCACCAATTTTTCTAAGTGCATTCGCAAGACCTTCTGGGTATCGGGTAAGCAGTGCCCCTGACGCATCAGCAAGATATTCACGTTTACGTGAAATCGCAAGCTGTAAAAGCATTCCCGCAATTGGCGCAAGTATTGCGGCGACAATTCCAACTATCATCAATATATTTCCGCCTTTGTTGTCATTGTCTCTCCTTCCACCTCCCCACATACTGGTTCGCAAAAACATATCAGATACAATACTCAAAAATCCGACAAGTACTACCGCCACAGTCGACACGAGCATGTCACGATTACCGATATGTGAAAGTTCATGCGCAATAACTCCTTCGAGTTCATTTTTTTCAAGCAAGTTCATAAGCCCCGTGGTAACAGCTACAACAGAGTGCTTTGGGTTACGTCCGGTTGCAAATGCATTCGGCGCAGAATCATTGACTATATATACTTTTGGCATCGGAAGCCCTGCGGTAATCGCCAGATTTTCAACAATACGAATGAGTTCTAAATCTTTGTGAGGATCGGCAGGCTTTGCACCAGCAAGTGACACGACAATTTTATCCGAAAACCAGTACGATGTGATATTCATCACAATCGCAAACAATACAAAGATATACAAAATAGATGGATTGCCATACACCTGCGAAAACAAGAAACCAATTCCAATAACCACGATGAAAAACACGGTCATAAGAAACCATGTTTTTCTGATGTTACTTGATTGATGCGTGTAAAGTGTGACCATTTTAAAATGCTAATTTTACGCAAAATCACTTACTGCTTTTATTCCTGCCTTTTCAGCTGCCTTAACTTCATTTAAGACTTCACCAGTGAATAAATCTCTAAATTCGTTGAATGTTGGACCGAAACAAAAGTATGTTGGGACCAATGACTCTTTACCACCGGCATCTGCCCAGCATTCTCCGAACCACTTAAAAATAAGATCTTCATGTTTCTTTGTAAAGCCCTGACTTTCAGATTCAGGGTATTCAAAAGACTCAAATACACCACTTAAGTATTCGTCAAGCTGGGGAATAAAACTTTCCATATCTTCAAACGCAGGACCAAATGCTACTTCAATTTTTGGCAATTCACCATCACCTTTCACTGCATGGGCTTTGTTGTATGACAAAGAATAATTCTCTAAATCGAAAAGTTCGAAATAGCAAAATATTTCATTTTCCTCTGCTTGTCGCTTCGTTAATTGCTTTAATCTTTCAACTGCATTCATCTTAGCTTCTTTTAAAATCTCTTCACACTTTTTCAGCAATTCATCTACGGTAGGTTTCTTAATATTTTCAATTGACATATAGTAATATAATTGTTTAGTTATAATTAAACAGTAACACTTACAAAGTATACCACACCTGATCAACGTACTGACAAATCTGGTAGTTCAACATACCCATAGTTATAATTTTATACATTTTCAAGAATAGATATGACTTGAAAATTACTTAATAAAACATTGGACCACAAACACCTATATACATGGTGTCTGTTTGGTGTATCTTGCAACTTAGAATATAGATACTCATTCAAGATTTCAACGTGATTATTTTTCGAGTGAACGAGATAAATTATTGGTATGGCTTTTTCTGAGTTAATTTTATACTCGTTCTTATTTATTCCCCGATCACACAATCGGTACATAAATTCAACATAAGCATATTCATTTACTATTTCAACGAAATTGCTGTATTTTTCTACCAATAAAAAACCTGCACTTAACAAAGGTCCTTCTTTGTGATAATCAGTATGATACAAAAAACAAATTATCCCATTCTCTTCTCCGAGATTATTTTCCATATTCAATATATTTGATTTTTATAATTCTAATGTAAACACCAATTCCTCATTGCCGTTTTTATGCAAACGATCAGTAGTTGTGCAATGATAAACAATTATTCCATGTGAGTCATCTTTGAGTATTGATTCTAACGATACATCATCATGGTTATCCGGTTTCAATGCAACAACCTTTAACATGAAATTATTTAGACCTTTTTTTAAGTAAGGTGTAATTATGATTTTTTCTTGAAATGAATTATTATTTATGAATTTGGCACTTTCATAAACAATTGAGTCATTAATCATTAACTGAAATGTAACATTTATGGCTACAGTATTTACTGAGTATACAAGATTTCCTGGAACACATGTGTTTTGGTTCATGTTAAAATAATGATTAAATGTTTATAATTACTTTATAGACTCTGTACGAAAACTTCTAGAACAAATGTCTTAAAATATAATTGATGATAGAAAAATTATATACATTTTTTAGCACTAAATATATTAACTGCCAGACATTACTGATTTTCCAAAACTTCAATATTTCTCATGATAAACTCGCCGTCTGAATTTCTAAAGACTTCAATGTTCGCTTCTCGAATATTTTGATTTTCTGTACTCTTATATTTAATTTTTATTTTTATTTTATTTTTCTCCTTATTTACAAAATAAGTACTTCTTTCTGATAATGACAGAAATCGATCAGATTGGACTGTTGTAATATCAACTTCCAATGAGGATTTTATTTTTGACATTGTCTCTAGTACTAACTTCTTGTCTTCATCGGTCATTGCTTGAAAATAAGACATCGCCTGTTGTAATTCTTCAGTACTTACCGTAGGATTATTCTTGTACGCATCGCTCAAAACTTTGTTTACCCTCGCACTGTCATTACTAAATATTTCTGTCAAATAATAATGTACTGCACTATATAATTTATTTTTTTCATCTGCGTTTGGTGTACATTTTGCCCATCCATTATTAAATACCAATTCAGGGCTTTGGATAGATGGTGGTGGAACGAAAAGATCCAATAAATTTTCCTCTTTGATACGAACTACTATGTTTTCCATTTCATCAGGATTAGTGGATACAATGTCACCTAAATTTATACCGACAATGGCTGTATCAATACTACTTGAATCTGCATAGCTCAATTCCTTGTGTGGAGCTACCTTAATCTCAATAACATTTCCGCTGTTCTTAAGTAGTGTTTTATCTAACGGAACAACCTTACTGGTTCCATAGTCAGAAGAATCACTATCAATAACTTTTTCATTAATGGACACAATATACCCCAAAGAGCTTTTTGTTGAAACAATCAGCGCATAATCTGAAGAATCATTCAGTAAATCAAAATTTTCTATTAATTGAACACTTGGTTCATTCAACATACGTGAGGTATTGGATGTAATTTCTTGTTCATTTGACATATGGTTATTATTTACGATTTGTGTCGTATGTATACGACTGTAACCTACACAGGATATGATTGATAATATGGTAAGAAATAAAAAGATTATTTTGTAGTTGATATTTTTTATCACTAGGTTATCATGATTTACTTCATTATGATCTTTTGTCCTTTTTATTATTTCTTCTTCCATTTTTTTAAAATATTTAATCTATATATTAACGAGGAAAATTTACTTAGCCATACATTGATCAGTAACTTTCTGAGTAAACAAACCAAAATCATCAAAAGAAAAGCTCATGTACTCAGATTCTCTTAAGGATAATTTCAATACTAAATCAAAACAAGCTTGTTCTTTAGACTTTGAACTTACAGGAACTTCTTCTAATACAATTTCATTATCATCAAAAAAGAATTCAATACTATCTTGTGAAATCGACAAAGTGCTTGGGTTAAATTTGAAATTCATTTTTGCATAACAATCAGTTATGCCATTTAAAAATTGAGTTGTAGTCTTTGTTGATTCATAAATCGAACCCAAAAAAATTTCCTTATTCTGGCCCATTGAATACATCATGTTTGGTGTGACCTCAATCTCACCTACAATCATACCATCTTTCAGTGCAAAATACGATGCTCCTGCCGTACATGCTTGCCCACTTATCAAATCTGATCTTTCCATCACAGTAGAGTCATTATTGAGCGAAATCCTAACCAATGAATTGATCTCATCATGCATACTCTCAGTGTAGTATGTTACAAAAACAATGTACTGATTTTTATTCGAATTTTTTGCTACAATTCGATACTTCATCTCAATACTTTCGAATCCATCAGTATTCAATCGATACTTATATTCCCCATCACTCTCAGGGTCAAGCTCGGTGGTAATAAATTTCTTTTGTACATCATGTGAACATTCGATGAGGTTTTTTGTGAGTGAATTTTCTGCGTCTGGAAATATATCTTTATCATATGCAAAATACAGAAAATTGATTTTACTCAGTAGACACATTGGGTTTACTTCTTCCGTATTATACTGGTCTCCTTGTGCTATCAATTTACCAGTATGAGTCTCCCATATTCCTTTTTCATTAGTTGGTAACAGATGGGTTTGTTTTGTATTTACAAGAAAACCACAAATGATTGCCCCACTAATCAAAAGTAAAACAGTAAGTATTGCATTCTTCATGTTTATAATTATAGACTACTAATTCTAATATTACTACCAACTACCGCCGCCACCGCCGCCACCGCCGCCACCTGAATGACCTCTTCCACTAGAACCAGAAAAACCAGATGATCCCGATCGCACAGATCCAGTTGACAATGTATTCTGCTTTACAAATGAAGAAATATTATTTTTAAATGTGACAATTGAAAAGAGCTCTTTCGATTCAGATTTAAACCACACAGGACTCGATACAACAATTAACTCAAATTCTTTAATCCATTTTTTTTCAAGTCCAAATGCCATAGCATAAGGAAGTAGTTTTTCAAACAACGCAGGTGTTTTTGCTGGTGCATTTGCGAAATTGATTCTATCTTTTTCGGCAATTTTAATATAATACTTTAATCCTTCTATTTCCCTGCGAATTCGTAGCCCATTTTCGGTCATCGGAAATCTATATGACATACCTATAGCATTACTAACCCCGACTGTCATACAGGTAAGGAAAATGACAAATGGTACAACGTAACCCGAGAAGAATATACCTGTAATCACTAGTAAAAACAATCCTGGAATCAGGCTTTGTATGACTGAAGAAATATAATTCAATTCTTTGTTTGAACCAACGATTTTAGTGACCCATGTAAATTTTGTAGAGGGTTCAAAAATTATATCCTTTATTTCATTTTGCAACGTATTAATAGTTTTTATCGCAAAACTTGCAGTAAATTCCTTTTTTTCAACTAGTTTGCTGATTTTTTTATCAAATGATCCGGTTAGAAATTCTTTAGTTGACAGTGTGTCAATTTCTGACACAGAATTTAAAAGTTCATCAGAAGAGCCTGAAATATCTTTACTTTCCATTTCACCTATAAAATCAACTATAGTTTTTTCAGTTTGACTTAGTGTGTCAGCCGGCGAATTTTTAGCAACCAAGAAGGTATATTTAGAATCTTTTTCAAGAATTACTATGTGTCCACGCACGGCTAAGTCAACTAGCACCGTTGCAAAGTCATTTAGTGAGTTAGTTGTCTTGAGTACAAAGCGTGCTTGAAGTGGAGAAAAGAGTGGCCGTGAATACTCAACTGTCAAAGGATGGTTTATGTTATATTTTCTAACTCGTAAGTAATTTTTTATTCTTGACAACCTAAGAATAATCGGTAACAAAAAAGGTAATAAAAATACCCAATATTGCACTATGACATATTTCCAAAAATCTTTTTTATCAGGAGATGGAATCATTCCCTTCGTAAACGAAAATCCTGTTGTAACTCCACTAAATTCTTGAATCGCACTAGCACTAAATAAAATTTCTTTGTCCTCAATTACTTCAAAAGTACCGCACAAATTTGTTTCCTGAAATTCCCCGCAATAAAATGAAATTGATTGCATATCTAGAGTAACTCCCGGTGGAAGACTTATTCGCGCATTGAATGTAACTACTGGTACTTGCCAATTAACTCCGAGTAAATTGAAATATACTTCGTCATAAGCATCAAAAAATCCAACAACATGAGAAACTTTATATTTAATGATGTAAGTCTTTACACCCTTGACCAAAACGTCTGGATCACCAATTTTTATAGTAATTTCATCTTTTGCACCAGGAAGCCCCAAAAAACCAATCGATTTTGAGACATTATTCAGATAGTCATACCCTGTCTCGTCTGTAACACTTTCAATTTCGTACTTCATTGGCCAATATTGACCATGAGATTTGAACGAGGTTGGTATTACTCGAAAAATTCCATGCTTTTCATTGTCTCCAAAATCATACACGATAGTTTCAGTAACATGAGCAGAGTCATCAGCCAGTAATTCAAAATCAACATCATACTGAATAATTTTTTCAGTATGATCTATCTCTGAGATATCTACATCTTTATCTGATTGTGCGAAGGTAGTATGTCCTGTAAATAAAAAAGTAGTGAAAAAAACACAAAATACCATTCTCAAGATACTTTTGTGAGTGCTAAAACTTAATTTCATATAATCATGAATATGAATTAGTACTGTCAATTTCTAAATGTTTCTTTGTCCAAAACACAACGATTGCAACCACTGCTCCCAATGTATCAGCTAGAATATCCTTCTGTGCATCCCAGATATCACCCTGACTACCAAGCACCAAATGTCCACTTGATGGATCAGACATGATTGCATACACCCACTCAAACAATTCATAAACAGCAGCAACTGAGATTATCAAAAGAAGTGAGAAAAATGCTGCGTGAGAATATCGTCGTACCACATTTCTGTTGAGCATATATTCAATAGAAGGTATCGCGTAAAATCCAACAGTAAAATGACCCATGCGGTCATAGTTGTTGCGTTCAAATCCAAACAAATCAGAAATAAAACCAAATGGCACGTGCTCAAAAGTATAATGACCGCCAATTGTATGAATATAAATCAAACAACTCATCGCTAGATATGCAAATGGGCTAAATCGAATATTTTTGATATACAAAATCACGAGCGTCACAACAATCGGTATGATGGTCATGTTTTCTACAAACCACACCGATCGATCACGTGGTGAAATCGCAAGCACTAAAAATAAAACAATATATATCCCAAAAAGA
>CAYWZM010000003.1:0-21124 GCA_964462355.1 uncultured Candidatus Saccharibacteria bacterium | reverse complement strand
GGCATTTTGACGCAATCTTTTGGTCAAGTTATCCAAACGAGCCTGGGCAGGTTTCGAATGGTGCAAAAATAGGTACCCTCGTTCTTCTCACTGTTTCTGGTGAAATTACAGAAGAAGGAAAGGTGATGGATTTTACAACCAAAGATAATCAAAAGCGATTCGACTCATTGCCTGTTGGTTTTACTTATAGATTTCAAAATGGTGGTAATGATCGAATAAAGCCAGAAGGTTTATTGGTTGTGAAAAACATGTTTGGAATGACTACAAAGAATCTTCCTGCAAACCAGGTTGAGGGTAATGTATTACCACGAAGTATTAGAAAATTTGAAGTTGTGTGGCAATCTGATTCTTCAAATGGTATGAGTCTGTCTGAGAAAGAAAAAATTGAAAATGAGACATTGATGCACACACTTAAGCGTCAGTGGAATAATTTTGCACTCGGAAAATACACAGCTTATCTTGATATTAGTTACGGTGTCAAAAATCAAAAGGCAAATGCTACGTATTCATTTTTTGTGTTTCCATGGCAATTACTCCTTACATTACTCGTAATTACTGTTATTCTTATTTTTATCTTTAGAAATCTCTTGAAGAAATATAACAATTGGATTATTGCGAAAGCAAGACAATCTTTGTCAAATATCTCAAATAGTGATAAAAATCAGAATTAGTTTTGAATGAAAAAGTATACTTGGTTTTTGTTGGCCATAATAGCTATCTTGATGCCATGCGTGGAGTTATTTGCACAGACGTCTCAGTCTGTTACTGTAAGTGCTACAGTGAGTGACTCATCGCCATGTGTATCTAATTGTGGCGGATCTGGTGGTTCTTCTTCGGGTGGCACAGGTGGAATTTTTACAGGAGTTCGATTCTTGGGAAGAGCGTACCCTCTTTCGACGGTTGTTATACTTAAAGACGGCCAACAGGTTGTTTCCACGATTGCTGGTCCTGATGCACATTTTGAAGTGCTCGTAAGCGGGTTGTCTCCTTCAAGTTATACATTTTCTGTATATTCAGAGGATTCACTTGGGAGACGTTCGACTCTTTTTACATTTCCATTAATGATTACTCAAGGTATTACTGCAACCATATCAGGTATTTTCCTTGCGCCAACAATCGATACAGATAAAATTGAAGTTAAGCAAGGTGAAAACGTGACCATTTTCGGACAAACAACACCAAATAGTACAGTCACAATAAATGTAAATTCTCTCGTACCTCACTTTTTTCAAGTACCTTCTGACTCAGGAGGTGCATATCTTTACAATCTTGATACATCAATTCTTGAGTTTGGTGATCATTCGGCAAAATCGAAAGCGGTATCAGGTAACGAAATAAGTCAGTATGGAAAATTGGCGTATTTTAAAGTTGGAAATCAAACAATAATAAGAGATAATTCAAATAACAATTATATCGACGCCGATCTTAATCAGGATGGATATGTGAATATTGTTGATTTTAGTATTCTTGCATTTTGGTATAAAAAACAAAGTCCACCTGAATATGTTGATTTGAATAAGGATGGAATCGTAACAATAGTTGATTTTAGTATTATGGCCTTTTATTGGACTGGATAAGTATGAAGAAGATTATAATTTTATTTTGCATATTGCTAGGCTTGTATATACCGCACACACTATTTGCCGCGGAGGTGTATTTTTCTTCACCGCTCAGAGAATTTAAGGTTGGTGATACTGTATATTTCGACATTCAAATTGATCCAGAAGGTACATCGATCAATGCAATAGAAGGAGACATTGTATATCCAAACGACTTACTCGAATATGTTGATTATTACGAGACTGATTCATTAATAACTGGTTGGGTTGAAACACCATATAACAACGGTAATTCGTTAAAGTTTGCAGGGATAATTTCTGGAGGATTTACTGGTCTAGTTGAGCCTGTGACAAATACGGTGTTACCAGGTAAAATAGTTCGATTTGTGTTTATGACAAAAAAAGAAGGTAAGGGTTCACTATCATTTGTAGATACTTCAGTTTATGAAAATGATGGTATGGGTACAAAAATAGAATCACACTCGCTACCATATGAGTTTAGTGTTTCTCTTGATGCTCAAGATCTTGAGAGTTTCTCACAAGATACAAATCCTCCAGAACCATTTACTCCATTAGTAAAGCGAACAGAGAGACTTTTTGATGGAAAGTACTTCCTTGTGTTTAGCGCAAAAGATAAAGAGACAGGAATTGCGTATTACAAAGTAAAAGAAGGATTTAGCCGATGGGTTAGAGCAGAAAGTCCATATTTGTTAAATGATCAGTCATTAAGATCAAATATAAGAGTAATTGCAGTTGATAAAAATGGTAATGAAAGGCTCGAAAAGGTAGTATTTAATAAATATCCATTCGAACGTGCAGGGTTGGTGGTGTTTATTGGGCTCATTCTAGTACTTGTTTTTGTGGGACTATTTGCCTATGTTTATTTTAAAAAACACTCAAAGCAATAACAACATATTTAAAATAAGCACATTTTTGTTTGTTTTTGCTTTTTTGTTTTTTTGTCATGGTACCAGTGTGTTTGCTGCAAGTTTGGTTATTTCTCCAAATTCTGGGAATTATAATGTTGGTGACACATTTCAAGTTTCAGTGTATGCAGTAAGTACAGATCAATCACTCAATGCACTTTCTGGTCGTATAAACTATCCTGCTGATAAACTTACAGTTACATCTGTATCAAAATCATCGTCAATCGTAAATTTTTGGACAATTGATCCAGGAGAATATGCAAATGAGCCTGGAGTTGTTCGTTTTGAGGGGGTTGTGCTTAATCCTGGGTATAAGGGTTCACGTGGTGCAATTTTCTCAATGACTTTTAAAGTAAAAGCTCAAGGGACTGCAGCAGTAAACTTCTTATCAGCATCAGTGCTTGCAAATGATGGAAAAGGAACAAACATCCTCTCTTCTGTAAGAGATGGATCATTTGTACTTGGTCCAGTTGGTGCTGAGTTTACAACTGACGAATCAGGAAAAGGATTACCACTTGCTCCTCAAGTGATTTCTTCAACTCATCCGAGTGGTTTTGAATGGTACAATCTCAACAAGGCATCTTTTGCGTGGAGTCTCGCTCCAAATACTACAGGAGTTACATTTAGTGTCGATAAAAAACCAACAACAAATCCTGGCACTTCATCAAAAGGAATGGTGTCGCTATTTTCAACAGATGAACTTTCTGATGGTGAATGGTATTTACACGTAAGAACTAAAAACGAGAAAGGTTGGGGATCTATTACTCATTTCAGATTCCAGATAGACACCACGCCACCATCGAAGCTTGTAATTACCGAAATGGATAAAACCACCAAAATGAGTCCACGTGCGAGGTTTATGTTCGAATCTGAAGACGCAAGTTCTGGTATAAGAGAGTACGACATCGAAATTGGAACAAATTATGGAACTACATGGTTTGAGAGTTCTTCAAACATATACGAAACACCTGCGCTTCCTCCTGGGGAACACATCATGACCGTTACTGCCAAAGACAGAGCAGGGAATAGTATCAAACAAAAAACCAATTTTATAATAACGGGTTTACCTGTTCCAAAAATAACTGAGTATTCTGGAGTGGTTGATGAAGGAGAACCAATTATTATAAAAGGAACAACACTTCCAAATTATGATGTTGTAGTGTCTCTATCCCCTCAAAATTCAACCCAGTCTGGTGGAAAATTATTTTATAGTACAAAAAACAAGAATGGTGTAGTGTTTGAGACCACCACGCAGGCACGTGCAGATGGAACATTTACTATAGTGCTTTCCGAGAGATTTAAAGCAAGTACATATGTTATTAGCGCAAAGGCCTCAAACAAAGACGGGGCAACCAGTGAGTCGTCTGAGCCAGTGATTGTTGTGGTTAATGCTACAGGATTGTTTGCTGGTGTATTTGGTGGAAATTTCGTCATACCAATCATTATTCTTGTTGGTATCCTGGCATTTCTCTTGGCGTATATTTGGTACAAGATGCGTTTGATAAAGTACAAGATTTCTCATGAGTTAAGCGATACAGAGCATCTCTTAGTGAGAAGTTTTGATATTTTGGCGGAAGATGCAGACACTTTGAATCGCGCATCTCTCATGGGTAGTACTGATGAGAATGAAAAAAGGCTTATTTTACAACATAAACGTGACATTGAAGATGCCGAACGTATTATTGCATCACGAATGAAGTCCATGAAGGACGGCTTGGACTCACTCAATGAAAAGTAGCCAATATTATGCAATAATTATCGCCAATATGTCAATGTGTTTAATCAAAAATACCCTTATTTTATAAGGGTATTTTTGATTTGACGATGTTAAAAAACATGGTATAACCATTGACTTTTCTGGTCATATATGCTACTATATTAACAAGCCCAAATATATATTATTTGGGTGTTTTATTTTCCCTTCACAGGGATTTCTACCAAGGAGTTTGACGGAGCACAACCGTTAATTATGCAAAAAAACACACTAGTACGATACGCACACTCATTACTTTTTATTCCATTAGTAACAACAATGTTTGCAACACCAGGTCCGGTCCAAAAGACTTCTCCTGTGTCGCTTGCAGGACACATCGTAACGTCACTCAAAATAAATAATAGTATTGCTTCATCTGATAACATACAGATTGTAGTAGATACTCGTGCCGCACGAATCGATGAATACTTTGCATCTCGTGAGCTTCCGCTTGCTGGGCATGGTAAGACATTCGTTGAGGCTGCTGATGAGAATGACCTTGACTGGCGTCTTGTAGCAGCAATTGCTATGCGTGAGACAACTGGAGGTAAGTTTATGTGTAAAAACCCTAAAGCTCCAAACAATCCGTTTGGATGGGGATCATGTAAATTTGGCTTCGAATCTATCGACAAAGCAATTGAAACAGTGACTCTTAACCTTGCAGGTAATAATCCTAAAACTGAACACCATTATGAGGGTAAGGAGGTGAAGGCTATCCTTCAGACTTACAATCCCCCAAGTGTTGTTCCGGAATATGCCGATCAAGTTATGAAGATCATGGAAGATATTGAGAACACTTCATTAGAAGAAGTTGCAACGTCTTAACTAAAGTAAAAAAGCGTGAACCGAAAGGTTCACGCTTTTTGCGTTGCTACCCTAATGCATTAAGTGACATGTCGTATGCAACAGGAGATGCAATGTCTTTCAGGAATTCACTTCCTCCTGGTTGATTTAAGAAGTGCGATGCTGCTTCTCGTATCATCCATCCTGGCACAGCAGGAAATATTGAAGGGAATCTACTTCGTAGCATTTTCTTAAATACTGAAAGACGAACTGTGTTCTTAAGTAGTGCATGGGAGTCGTGCACATACTTCACTGCTTTTTCCGGAAGAAATCCAGCGTTGATTTTTCCTCGTACTTCCTCTGCAAATTCCGGCAAAAGAAGTTCAATTGCGGTTTTTGATTGTGATGCCATTTATGTGCGTGTTTACTTAATGGTACCACCACAAAAATAGATGTCAATAGTTAGATTTCCTTTGCATTTTCAATGACCAGCGATTTTTCACCGTCCCTAATAGAAACTTTGGCAATCATAGCAAGACATTTTTCTGCTTCAAACAAAAGCGCATTGTCTTTGTAAAGTTTAGGGAACACTACTGCTTCAATAGTTCCTGTCAGGTCTGAAAATTTAATAAAGGCCATACGGTCATTGTTCTTTGTGATTACTACTCGCGATTCTTCAACCATTCCTCCGATGGTTACTGGACGACCATTTCCAAATTCTTCTTTGATTACTTTTATATTTACTGGTTTTGATTCAAGTTTTTCACGAATTCTGTCGAGAGGGTGTCCTGAAATATAAAGTCCAAGCAGTTCTTTTTCCCATGCAAGTTTTTCGGTTTTTGATGCAGGCGCGGTGTGGGTAAGTGTGAATGTAGGCAAGATTTGTTCATTCATATCACCAAAAAGCGATGCTTGTGATGCTGATGCGAGTCGTCCGATTTCACGATTGAAGGCAAGCATGTCTTCGAAGTTTGCGAGGAGTTCACCTCGTTCGCCAAAAAGATCCATTGCGCCAGACTTGATAAGTGCCTCAATAGATTTTTTGTTGAGATTTTTGTGCTGAACTCGCGTGAGGAAATCAGAAATATCTTTGTAGTAACCATTCTTTTTTCGTTCTTCTATAATCGCGTCGGAAATATCTCCACCGAGATTTTTGATTGTGTAGAGACCAAAACGAATCGTACGACTTTCTATAATTGTCTTTCCTTCTTCAGGTGCAATAGCAAACCCTCCGAGACTTTCGTTCACATCAGGTGGAAGTACGTTTATTCCCATTCTTCTGCATTCATTCACGTAGATTCCGATTGTTTCAACATCACCAGATTCGGCAGTGAGCATTGCAGTCATGTATGCAACAGGGAAGTTGGCTTTCATGTATGCGGTATGATATGCGAGCTTTCCATAGCTTGCAGCATGAGCTTTGTTAAAACCATAACCTTGAAATGGTTCGAAGAGTGTCCAGATAAATTCGGCCTCCTTCTTTGTCATTTTTGAATGAGACTGACATCCTTCGACGAATCGAATGTGTTGTTTCGCCATTTCCTCAGGAATTTTTTTTCCAACCGCTTTTCGGAATTTGTCTACTTCGCCCCAATCGTATCCCGCGAGTTCAATAGCTGTAAACAACAAGTCATCTTGATACACAAGTAGTCCAAGTGATGCCCCAAGATAATTCTTCATTTTTGGATGGTAGTACACGATGGGTTTTTTGCCGTGCTTTCGATCAATGTACTCATCAATCGTTTGCATCGGTCCTGGGCGATATAGTGCCACCATCACGTTGATATCGTGAATACTTGTTGGTTTAAGTTTGACGAGTTTCTGTGTCATTCCTCCGCCGTTGAGTTGAAAGAGTCCTTCTGTTTCTCCTCGTGCAAGCATTTCAAATGTCTTCTTGTCGTCGAGAGGAACTTTCATCAAATCAATATCGACACCGTAGAGTTTGCGAACTATTGTGATTGATTCTGCGAGAAACGACAAGTTTCGAATACCAAGAAAGTCGAATTTTGGAAGACCTGCGTCTTCGATAGAGTACATGTCGTACTGAGTGATGATTTTTCCACCTTTAGGGTCGAGCTGTACAGGGGTAAATTCGGTAATCGGTCGAGGTGAAATTACCACTCCTGCAGCATGCACCGAAATGTGTCGTGCGCCACCCTCAAGTTTTTTTGCAAGGTCAATAATTTTTTTCGTGTCTTTTTCTTTGTCGTAAATATCTTTGAGCTCTGGAGTAATTTCAATTGCGTGATCGATAGTCATTGGAAATCCTTGCGATCCCATAGGTATGAGCTTTGAAATTCTGTCACCGATTGCGTATGGATATCCAAGTGCGCGTGCAACATCCTTGACCGCTCCGCGTGCGGCCATCGTTCCAAATGTTCCAATTTGTGCAACTCTGTCTTCTCCGTATTTTGTTCGTGCGTATTCTATGAGATCATCACGACGATTGTCTGCAATATCCATATCGATATCAGGTGCTGAAGGGCGATATGGGTTGAGAAATCGCTCGAAGGGAAGATTGTATTCAATCGGGTTTACATTGGTGATTCCACATACGTATGATACAAATGATCCCGCTGCACTACCTCGAGTGTTTGTGAGAATTTCTGCTTCTCGTGCAAAACGCATTAAGTCTGCCACGACCAAAAAGTACGAAGGATATCCTTTCATTTTAATGACATCAAGCTCATAGTTGAGTCGTGTCATTACCTCATCAGTTTTCTCGATACCAAGACGATCGATTCCTTCAAGTGCCATTTGCCTAAGTACATCATCGGGTGATCTGTTGTCAGCAATCTCATAAGTAGGGAAATACAAATTACCAAGGTCAACTTCAATATCAACAAGCTCAGCAACTTTGACTGTGTTTTCTGCAGCACCTGGAAAATCCTTGAATACTTCGTGAGCTTCTTCGGGGCTAATGAAAGAATAATTTCCCGCTTTCATTGACATTTTTGATGTACCGACTTCTGTTCCGGTGTTGATTGCGACAAGTGTGTCATGGGCTTCGTTGTCGTCTTTGTGAAGATAGTGAGAATCCCATGTTCCAACCATAGGAAGATCAAATTCTTCTGCAATAGATTGAATTTTTTTCTGAAGTGGCACATACCAGTCGACTTCGTCGTGCTTCATAATCTCTACAAACACATGCTCACGTCCAAATATGTCTATATAAAACTGCACAAGCCCGCGTGCGCTCTCTAAGTCATCATTTTTGAGATAGTGTACAAATTCACTTCCAGGACACCCTGTGAGGCATATAAGCCCATCTGCATATTCCTTGAGAATATCTTTGTCCATTCGAGGCTTGTAATAGTATCCTTCAAGGTTTGCTTTTGTGACAAGCGTCATAAGGTTTTTGTATCCTTGCGTGTTTCGTGCAAGTAGTGTCAGATGAAATCGCTTGTTGTCGATTCCTGGATCCTTATCAAAGCGTGATCTGTTGGCAATGTATGCTTCCACACCAATAATTGGTTTTATTTCTGCCTTTTTGCATTCTTTGTAGAATTCTATTGCGGCATACATACTTCCGTGGTCCGTGAGAGCAAGTGCGGGCATTCCGTATGACTTTGCCTTTTTAACTAAATCTGGAATTTTAGAAAGACCATCCAATAGTGAATAGTGAGAATGAGTATGCAGATGTACGAACTGTTTCGACATATAGTGCATAGTATACCAAATGAATGTAGTATGGATTATATGGACAAAACCTCACACATAGTGGGTATTGATGAAGCAGGAAGAGGGCCTGTAGCCGGACCTGTGGCGGTTGGTATATTTGTCATACGCCACGGGATGATTCTTCGTCCGCATAATAAGAAACTTAAACTCAAGGATTCTAAGAAATTAAGCGAACGCGCTCGAAATGAATGGTTTGAACAAATTAACGAGTGGAAAAGAATAGGTAAAATAGACTTCAGAGTCCTTTTTGGAAGTGCTCGAGAGATTGATACTAAGGGAATCTCGGTGGTGATTAAAGAGATGATATCAGTAGGGTTACGAGAACTTAAAATTCCTTACAACACCTCTATTTATCTGGATGGGTCTCTTAAAGCTCCTGCAGAATACAGTACTCAGAAAACGATAATAAAAGGGGATGAAAAAATCAGAGTAATTTCTCTTGCGTCAATTTGTGCAAAAGTAGTACGTGATGAATACATGAATACGCTTTCCAAAAAGTATCCTCGCTATGAATTTTGGAAACACAAAGGATATGGCACTCGTGACCATATGAGTAAAATTAAGCGCTATGGCCTATCAAAAGAACATAGAAAAACCTTCCTAAAATCATTTTCCACACCAGTTATTGACAAATAGATTCTCATTTGTTATATTTTTTAACCCTGTAATAGTACAGGAAGAACCTTAAACAACAAAATAAAAAAAACGTATGGCGCAGACACAGATCGCACGCAAAGAAAATGGAAACCACTTACCAGTGGGAAAAAACAACATGTTGTTTCGAACACATTCACTCAAAGTCTTAAAAAGAGGAAGGCGAAGGGTTGTCGAGGTTGACCTTGATATTCCATCAGAAAAAATCCTCAAAGAGGTTAACTTTGATTCATCGCTTCTCGATCCAAGAATTGTTGGAGAAATTTTAGGGAATGCACTTGCAGAAAGCAGAGCAGGGAAAATTCCTAGAAAGTGGAGCTTTGAGTTCATCGGAATAACCATGGATGACAAACGCTGTAAAGAGTATGATCTCATCCAACAAATTTCCGGCGAGGTTAATAACGGTCGTGGTGTTATTAGTGAAGTTCAGACTCTTGAGTCTTTTCTCGACCCAAAATCACTTTCCGCCTCACTTTCGAATGTATTATCAAATAAGAAACTTCAGGTGCTTACACCACTTGAAATTATCTTCTTTGCATATGCAAGAAAAGCAAGTGGAATTACGGCATTTATGCCTTATTTTCCAGTTGAGAGAATCATCAGATATCAAAAGCCAAATAGTCCAGGCATTGATGTTTTAAAAGGTATGGTTCCTCGAATCACTTTCCCTTCATTTTTTGGTAAGGTAAAGGTAAACGGCCATCTGCTCTCTGGAGCTGAATTGAATGTGAGAATGGAATCAAATTCCTACTTTGTATACAAGGTTGATTCTCCGTTGGTAAACATGGATTTGTGCCAAAATTAGCACGCCGCCCCCACAATTGTGGGGGCTTTTTATTATTTTATAATAGTACAAAGGCTATTGACAAAAGTATAAATTTATATATAATGAAATAAACATAAATCTTTACAAAGATGAAAAAGAAGAACATTCTCATGCTTTTATTTGGTATGACCACACTGCTTGCAGTCTCGTGTGTTGCACCAAAAAAGGCTACTGAGTCAGGATCAAGAAACAGTAATGTTGATGAATCCAAAGAAGTATATGTTGAGTTTGACTATACTCAGCATGTGAAAGCTTTGAAGTTGACACCTGAACAGCTTGGTACGGTTCAAATGTATGCCTCAAAGGCATTTCAATTGACCGCGACAAGTTACTATCAATCAGCATTAGTTGAAGACGGTACACTTGTGCTTGAAAAAGTTTCTCTAGGAACAATAATAAAGTTCAAAGATAAACTGAAAGGAAAAGTAATTCGTGCCGAAGGTTCGACATTACTGATTCAGTTCCATGATGGTGCAGATGGAAATATTGGACCACCAATACTATTTTCCGCCGTTGGAAATGGTGTGTATAAAATTGTCACCAAAAACGGATCGATTCCGTATAATGGTGTCAAATATACGCCAAGTGATGTAGAGGTTGTCTTGATGATTAAGTACAAAGAGAGAATGAAGTCAGGACAGAATTCTTTTTCTGCTTCAGGGTTGGAAATCAATGGTACGACACAGCAGGTTGGAACAGACACTCAACCTCAAACAGCGCCACCACAAAATCCTTTGTTGCAGCAGTCGACTCCAAAAAAGAGTGAGAGTGTTGACCCAAATGATTAATTACCAACACCGAAGCAGTGCATGGTTTAAGGTTTGAAGTCGCTTCGAGTGTTGCGGGCGGCATAACGTAAGTTGTGCCGTCTTTTTATTTTGTTGTCAATGTCACACAAAGATACAACATACGTCATACTGTATGTAAGCAATTTCATTTATCAGCTAATTAAGTAGATTGCTTACTACTAATAATTTTTTATGAAAAAACTTCTTTCATACTCTGCATTAGGTTTAATGGTTCTTGGGATAGCAGCTCCAGCATTTGCTGAAACATCTACTCCAAATTCTTCTATGTTGACCTGCATGCAAGGTGCCGTAGAAAAACGCGAAACTTCTATCATAGGAGCAGTCGATGGATTTAATGCGTCAATATCAAAAATTCACAATGCGCGAAAAACTGCATTGGTTGATGCATGGAAAATCGAAGACAAAGTTGCTCGAAATGAGGCTCGCAAAGCAGCATGGACAACATATCGTACCGATGCTAAATCTGCGCACGCAGCTATGAAAACAGCTCGACAATCTGCATGGACTACTTTTAAGACCGATCGTACTTTATGTGGAGCACCTGTCACTGACACCACTGCAATGGATGTCGTAGGTGCAAGTCTCTAGCATACACACCTTTCTACTAAAAAACACTCTCAGTACGAGAGTGTTTTTTAGTAGAAAAAGACAAGACCAATTATGCCGATTGCTATTCTATACCATCCAAAAATAACAAATGAATTTTTTTTAAGGTAATTCAAAAAAGTCTTCATGATTGCATATGCGACAACTGCGGAAACAACAATTCCTGTGACAAGTAGCATTGTTTCGTTACTAGAAAAAGTGGTGTGGTTTTTATATACATCATAGACAGTCGCTCCGAGTATTGTGGGAAGCGCAAGTAGAAAAGAAAATTCAATTAGAAATATTCGAGGATATGACAATGCCATACCTCCGATTATTGTTGCACCTGATCTTGATACTCCAGGAATGAGTGCGAATATTTGGAGTATCCCTAATATAAATGATTCTCTATAGGTAATACTTTCGAGTTCTCGATAAGAAGTGTTTTTATTATATTTCTCTACGAGTAACATTATAATTCCTCCTACTATAAGTGAGTAAAATACAATCAATATGTTTTCCAGAAACACATTTTTGATTAGCGGATAAAGTACAACTCCTGCGATAAGTGTTGGAGTGAATGCTACAGTTATTTTTGGGATAAGCTCCTTATGTGCAAGTAATCTTCTAAAATAAAGTACACACACAGCAAGAATGGCACCACTTTGAATCGCGATTTCAAATGTTTTTGAAAAAGTGGTTGGAGTGATTCCAAGTAGTTTGCTTGCAATCATAAGATGCCCAGTAGATGAGACAGGGAGAAATTCAGTAATTCCTTCTACTATTCCAAGCAGTGTTGAATCTAAAAAAGTCATAGTACTGTTTACAAAAGGGCAGTATACACGCTAATAATTGCTGCAGTTTCTCCTCGAAGTACATGTGTCGGAAGTGATGCGACTTCACATTTTTTTGATTGTGCGAGAAGTAATTCTTCTTGAGTAAATCCTCCTTCTGGTCCGACAAATATTGCTACTGATTTTTCGTCACTACTCTGAAATTGAGTTCCACGAGGATCAAATACAACAACTCGTTCAAAATGTTTCTTTGCATGGTCTAATGCGTTTACAAAGTCCATTTTGTCATGTAATACCGGTATGTATGTTCGTCCCGATTGTTCAGTTGCTTCTTTTATTATTGAGGAAATTCTTTCGTGCTTTATGTCTGTTTTAACCGTACGTGAATTAATGATAGGAATGATTTCCGACACACCCACTTCAACTGCTTTTTCTATTGCATATTCCGTGTTTTCCTTTTTGAGAATTGAAAAAAACAATGCAACATGTTTTTTTGGTGGTTGTGTAAAAGTGTTTTTTATTACAGATACTTCTATTGTGTTTTTTGAAACCAAAGTGATTTCGACTTCGCTACAGTTTCCTGAACCATCAAATAATTCAATGTGTTCGCCCTGCGAAAGTCGAAGAACTCTTGTCATTTGATGTACAAGATCTTTGTCAGTGATAGAGAGTGAATCCTCAGATATGTGATGTGGAAAATAAAAACGATGAATTTTCATGAAAGCACTATTGTACAAGAAGTGAGTAGATTACAGAAACAACAGGGTCAACATCCGGTCCGTAGACAATTGCCCCACCAAGTCCGCCCGTGACAGTGACTGCAATAATTCCGATAAATGCAGCTGTCATCATAAACCACGCTGAATCATAGAGTGGATTTGCAACTGATAGTACAAAATTCCATAAATGTCCAAAAAAAGAATTGACTATTTTTTCTTGGAATGATGATTTTGAAATAAGTCTGATGGCATATACTACCGCAAGAATTCCAAAAATAGTTGACGCAAAACCTGCCCATGAGGCATGTATTTTTATGAGGGTTCGTGCATCTGATCCTTTGTATGCATGCTCTGCGAGTTCTCCTGTCTGAAGTGCGAGACTTGAGGTGAGTGCTCCAATTATCACAAAAGCACCTTTTACGTATTCAAACCAAGGTGTCTCTAATAGTTTTCTAAATCTGAGCAATTCCAAAAAACCATATATTGTCAAAAGCGCAATAGGGAAATGCACAAAAATTGGGTGAATATTCATAGTGCACTAAGTATACTCCTGTTTATGTAGATATGAAAGTGGCTACTTTTCTTTTATTTTTCCGGCTTCAATTTCGATTGGGTCTGCTTTTCTGAGTTTTTTTATGTGTGGAGGAATAATCGAAAAATGCGGAACAGTGTCTAATTCGGCACCTATTTCCCATAAATCTTTATCAGTAGTTATCCAAGAGTAACCATACTTTTTTAAGCTAAACGGCTTCGAATAGCTTCTAAGAGTCTTTGTTCCGTCATCTAAAAAATATTCATGGAAATATGATAGTACAAGTTCGCGAAGATTTTTGTAGAGTGGTTCACGATATCGTAATACTGCGTGTGATGTCTTGCTTATTGCACCCCAGTACCCATTAATTTTGAAAATTGCTACTACGTGGTCGCTGTCTTTTTTTGTGCGAGTTGTCTTGAGATCGAGTAAGTATGGAGTGTGTCCGTGGTACCAAAGAATACTCGATGCGAGCAGTGCTCCTTCAATGCAATGTGCTCGCTTGTGTTTAAGTACTTCTCGAGGTGACATTATTATTTTGTCTTCACTCGTATTGTTTGTGAGTGAATTGATAAAATCTTGTATCTTTTCAGGGGATGAAAGTTTTCGATAGAGAATTACTTCATCTTTAGTCAAAATTGATTGGAAATCCATTAGTGTAGTATATCATTTGCAATCTTCTGGTGCGTGATACAATAAACAAAAAGAACCTTAATACTATTTGCCATGACTACGATAAAAAAGAGTATTGTATTGCTGTTGTTCATGATGCCACTGTTGGTACATGCTCAATTATGGAATGAGATCGTTGCATTACAAACAACATCAAAAAGTGATTCTTTTGCCTGCGGTGTGGATGTGTGGTGCAAGAATTCAATGTCAAAAATCGAAGGACGTGAGTATACTTCAGGAGAAGATAAAAAGCTTTCATATCTGAATCCACTACTCGCAATTAGCATTGCATATGATTTTTCATGGAATACTACACAAAAAGCGCATGTGATTTTGGGATGGGATGGTTCATTTTACGGAGATGATGCCATGACTCGTTTCAAATGTGGAATTGTCTACAACAACACACTTTCATTGGGAGTAATGTGCAGTAAGAGAATTGTTGCTGATAAAAATGGTGATTTTTTGAATCGTTATGGGAAATACCGTCACGATGTGACATATGGACTGTGTGTTGAACAACGCAAGGAATCATTTTCACTGTCGTTGTCTGGTGAGTATTCAAAAAAACGCATATATCATTTTGCCGAGTTTTCAACTAAACTTACAGAATACCCAAGATGGTGGCTTGCATTTGGAAGCGAATCGTTGCGTGGATATGGTCCAAAAATGTACTACAAAATGGTCCGACATCCTGTATGGTTGCAGTTTTCTTTGAATCTTGCACCGCCTGTGTATCGTGATCATGAAAATGTGTCTACCAGTTTCCAGTTTGGATTCAGGAGAATGTTTTTTTAATGACTTTGAAGGAATTTTTCGGAGTCGAAAGCGCTTCCCGTAAGAAGCGCTTTTTTATTTTTTTTCGCATGTGATATTATGTGAGGTATGAAAAAGAGCAAATATGATAGTCCGAAAAAGGTGAAAGTAAAAAAATCACATTCAGGATTGGGATTGTATGCAGATGAAGATATTAAAAAAGGTGAATTTGTTATTGAATATATCGGCAAGGCTCTCACTGCTGATGAAGCAAATAAGAAAGGTGGAAAGTATCTTTTTGAAATAAATAAAAACCTAACAATTGATGGAACTGATAGAAAAAATGTTGCCCGATATATCAATCACGCATGCAAGCCAAATTGTGAAATAGATACTCCAAAGGGGCGAATATTTGTGAGCGCAGTAAAAAATATCAAAAAGGGAGAGGAGTTAAACTATGATTATGGTGAAGAATATTTTGATGAATTCATAAAGCCAAACGGATGTCGTTGTAGTTCATGTGTTGCAAAAAGAGAAAGACAACAATCAAAAAAGTAGGCGGAGTGCCTACTTTTTTGATTGAGAATCGACTTCTTCAAATACTTCTTTAGAAATTGTCTGGATTGATTTCTTGAGTGATTCAAAGTCATTTCCTCTTGTCATAATACACAGCAGATATGGTGAGTCAGGATGGTAGATTATTCCACAGTCGTGAAGCTGTTTTTTGCCTTCTACTTCTCTTTCTCCAAACTTGTGTGCCACAGCAATGTCTTCTGGGATTCCAAAATCGAGCCCTTCCTTAAATCTTGATTCAGCAAGTATTCCAAGAGCAAGGTTTGAATAGTATTTGTTCAGATACGATGCATTGTAAAGCACTCTGAAGAATCGTGCATACTCGATGACACTCATGAAGTTTTCTTTTCCTTCGTTTCCTGGAAGTTCGATTCCGAGATCAATATAAGGCTTTTGCCAAAATGTTCCCGCATTGTTCATGAGTATAGCCTGAGCACTGTTGTCTGAATATACAATCATTCTTCCAATAAGATCTTTTACAGTATATGATTTTTGGTTTTCAATTACTACTTCAGGTTTGATGTTCTGTTTTGCGTATAAGTTGAAATCGTCAGTGAACGTAAGTGAATCGTTGAGTATTTTTGGATCGATTTCTGCTTGCTTGAGATATGCAAGCATAAGTGGCATTTTGAGTAAGCTTGCTGGTGAGAAGTCTGCATATCCGTTTATGTCAAACCATAAACCATCGTTCATTTGTCTAAAGTATACCGATACTTCTGAAACAAAGCCCCTTTGTGTTAGTTCTTTGATTGTTTTTTCAGTCGACGACTTAAAAGACCGAAGTTCAACTGCTTGTTCTTCATTGCACTCGATAAGCGGGTTTATAAATTGAAGTTTTTTGTCATATATACGCTCTTCGGTGTTTTTGTTTTTTTGATGACTCTTTGTGTGTAAGAAAGTGTTAAGTAAAAAACCAAGCACAAAAAAAAGTGCTAACAATAAAATAAAAACAATTTTTACATGAGTTTTTTTAACGGTAATCATTGTGGATTTTTACATGTTGAAATTCCGATCAGCGAGTAGAGTCCACACCATCCATACCACCCCGTAAAGAAAAGAATTGCACCAATAAGGGTTGCCCAAAAATGTCCATAAAAAAAACCAAAACCTACACCAGTTAATCCAAGTATGATTCGAATATATGTATCGATTCCGCCAACATTTTTCTTAATCATTGTGGTTGTGTTTAGACGATTACTAATGTAATTTAGTATATCACATTATATATTATATTAGTCAAATATAGTCAGCAGATATTCATCAATCACTCTTTGCTCAAGATCGTAAAAGTTTTTGTCATCTCTATGGAGTTTTGTTGCAAGACTTACGCCCACAAATCTCCAATGCCATGGCTCATAAATATAATACGCATTGTTTTTTGGATACGACAATATAAAGCCATATTTGTACGCATTTTCTTTCATCCATTGATATTCAGGACTCGATTCAAATTGTGAGAGTACTGCCTTGTTTTTTACCGTGGTGAAATCTAGTGTTGTTCCTAGTTGGTGTTCCGAATAACCTTGATCAGCAGAAAATTTATTTGCACCTGAACCGTAGGTGACAGTGTATTGTGCTTTGAGTGATGCTTGTGTCTTAAATGATCGATATGCGGAAAGTGCACGAAGTGAAAGTCCTGCGTGTTCGGCATCCTCAAACATTTGTGCGAGATAAGGTAATACCTTTTCATGTATTTCAAGAGAACGTCCATCTTCGTATACATACCTGCTATCAATTGTTGCGAGTTGCACAGGAGCGTAGTTTTCATTCAAAAAATATACTTTTGAGTATTTTTTGAGAAGTTCAGGATCGAGCTTGCTTAGCTTTTCAAAGTTTGCAACAGTGTTGGTGATTTGATTGACATATTGCTCAAGAAGCTCATTTTTTCGGTTTTGAATCGCAACACTGTCTTCTAGGTCTGCATGTGCGTTTGTAAGTGAGGTGAGTTCGGTACGAGTGACTTCAAGTGAAGCATCAAGTGTACCTATTTCTGTTTGAAGTGCAGTATTTTCTTTTCGGATAATACTGTATCCTCGATACACAAAGAAGCAAAGTACTCCTACTACCAAGATAACAATACTGCTGATAATAAGTGTTTTTTTAGATTGGGTTGATTTCATGAAATGTAAGATGAGGAAATTATTTTGTATTTACTTTTTTGCACTAAACCATCCAGCAACTTCAGGAATGTGTATCCACGAGAGCAACTCTGAATGAAGTGTTTCTTGTTCTATTAATTTTTGCATAACACTGCGTGTTTTTTCGCCGACTAATCCTGATTGGGGACTTATGTTCATTTTGAATTGGAAATCTTTGACTGCTTCTTCTGTCATTGGACCAAATATTCCTGAAACAGAATGTTCAGGGAGCAATTTTTGTGAAATAAGAAATTCTTGAAGATATCTCACGTCATTTCCTTTCATTCCACGCTTGAGTGTGCGAGACAGTGTCACAGCACCGATTTTGAAAGGGGAAAGAGTGATATATTTATTTTCATTTTGCTTCAAAAGTACTTCAATTGTAGGTTTGTCGAATTCTCCTGTGATAGTTAATTTTTGAATTTCTTGAAATCTTTTCACTGCATTTTCAGTAAGTATGCCAAAAAACCCCGTAGTATATCCTTCTGGGTATATAGTCGGTTGGGATGCAAGTAATTCTTGTAAATGTTCAATGTCCTCGCTTGTGTCACCCTTTTTATATGTTCGAGATATTTTTAATTGAGGTGATTTTTTAGTTGAATCATCAACAGTAGTGACTACGTGTATGTTTGTGATTCCTCCACGTGGTGAAATTGAAAGTGTGGCAGGGAGTGAAAAGTTTGACGAAGAGTCTTCTGTGAAAAATGAGTAAAAATATGTCCGTTCATTTTCAAGTCCCGTATCAGAAAATGTCTCACGGATTCCACTATAAATCACTTCTCCGTCTTTTGGATTTGTTGGATATCCTATTTTTTTTCGTACGACTATTGTGCGTACAAAATCACTATCTGTTCCATTTTTCCAAAAAAGTTGCACTTCTTTGTCGAGAGATGCAGCGCGGACATTTTTCGGTGGCTTCGGTGATTGTGAGTCATTGAGTGTATACTCTGTGGGTGCAGCACATCCTGAAGCGTTTGTTGAACTCCTGTTTATAAGTGTTGATGCAGACGTTGATATGGGTGAGGTGTTTCCCTCTGAGTCTGTTGCAATAATTCTGTAGTAATAGGTGGTTTCTTGTGTAAGTCCAGTGTGTGTATATGATGGACTATCTGGGTTGCATTGTGAATCTGTAAGTAATGTAATTGAAGAAACACGTGGATCGTTGGTATTGATCATTTCTTGTGTGATTAGTGTTCCTTGTGCATAAAAAATAGTATACGAATATATACCAACATCATCACTCGATGGTGACCATTCTATTGAAACCGAGTCTTCAGAAAGTGCCCTTATGCCAATATTAGTAACTTGAGTTGGTGGTGTGTTTGAATGTGAAGTACTTTCTGTTGTTGTAAAGCTTGATGTTTCAGAGATTGCCATAGCGCCCTCAGTTATCGCAGTTATTCTAAAATAATATGTAGTACTTGGTAAAAGTGAAGTTAATGTAAATGAATGATTTGTGGTACTATCGTCTGATGTTTTTGATGACCCAAACGATTCAGTGAGTCCGTATTCAATTATTGATTGAGATGCAATTGATGTAGTAAATGTAATTGCAACTGTTGAACTGTTTGCATTCATTACTGCTATATCCGAAATTGACAGAAGTGAATCTGTTGTAAAGTTTAAATCCTCTGTTTCGGCAGTAAACACATCACCAAGACCTTCTTCGTATACGCGGATTTTGTAGTGGTATGTTGTGTCTGGGTTTAATCGTGTAAGTGTTACTGAATGTTCAGTTGATGGTGTAGTTGTCCATTCTGTTGTGTAAGTATAGCGATCAGTTTCTCCGTAATAAACCTGAGAAACAGCATTTCCAAGTGTAGTCCAAGAAAGCGTCACAGAAGAACCTTCTGATGTCATAGCAATAGCACCAATATAGTTTCTAGGAATATCATATGCATTCAAACTGTGTCCAAAAATCATTACAAAAACTGCCAAGATGTATATACATTTCTTCATACATATATGATATGAAAAATGTGGTGTTTTGTCGATAAAAAAACCGCAGTTTCCTGCGGTGTGTTTTTATGCAATTTTTGCAATGAAATAAATTATTTGCCCATTGGTATTTAGGGTGAGTTTTATCTCGTACATCAACCAGTCTTTAGGTTTTGGCTGCCATGTTAACTCAAGCGACGCATCTCTTTTTATGATCAGTTTTAGAATCGTATAGAGCTCTTCGTCGTTTTTTACAGCACTATCTGTTAGTGCAAGGTATAGAGCAAGAATTTCTTTACTGGGGTGAATGCCAGAGATAATGATACGACCTTCGGGGTAGTCTGAGACATCAGTACAAATCACTCCTTTTTCGATAAGCGTTTGTTTGTCGTGTTCAGTGTATGTGAAGATTTTGGCGCATTCAAGGGTTCGTTGTGTCAGTGACAGTGGCATTGAGAAGCTTGTGAGAGTCATAATATACAGTTTTGTGTTATTTTTACATTATTTTTAGCGGTTGGTCAATGTATATAAAAACAAGCCCCTTGAGGGGCTGTGTTTATGATCGCTTTTTCTTTTTTGCAGCACGTGTTTCAAGCATTGCTTTTTTGATTGCGAGTCGCTTTTTGGTCTTTGGAGATCGTTTTGATTTCTTTTTTGGACCAAGTGATGTAGCTCTTTTTCCCATATGAAAATTGTTATTGATAAGATAGTACTATTGTACGTTATATCTATAAAATTTCAACCTTGAGTGTGCAATAGGACATATTACATTTTTATGTGAGAGATAATCGAATGTGAATAGTGATTGTCGTGGCGTGTTTTGAATATCTGATAAAGATTGAATAGTACCCCAGAATTAACCATGATTGCTCCTGCAATGAGTGACCAGTCATGATAAAAAATTCCTTTTACAAAAAGCACACATTGTACTACAAGTACTGATATTGGGAGAACAACCGAGACATTTCGTGAGCTTTTGTTTTCGTGGATAATCCATCCTTGGTTGTAATATCCAAGTGCAACGATGATCCAACCTATAGACAAAATACTACTCCACAAAAACTGTGAATTCCAAAATGATGCTGTGTGCGCGAGTTTGTCGTAGAAAGTAAGTGTCAAAAAAACGAGAATCACCATGACACCCACTACTTCAAAATACATTTTTTTCATATTTAGAGTGTATCAGTAAAAATCCACTTAGCTCTGTGTATATATCCTTCACGATGATATAATTCTTCACATAGAACAACATTTAATTTGATTGACTATGAATAAAAAAAATACTGTCGTTCGCGTAAAAAATAGAATGCAACACGGATATAGTTATGAGTGTGTGGCACGAGAAGGAAAGGATTTTGATCCATCATTTCGCCCAGATCTTACACCAAAAGAAATGCTTGCACTTGGGGTGTTTGGTGGTGTGTAT
>CAYWZM010000002.1:0-22336 GCA_964462355.1 uncultured Candidatus Saccharibacteria bacterium | reverse complement strand
AACAGAAACAGTGAGAAGAACGATTGTACCTATTTTTGCAGCAATCGAAACCTGACCAGGCTCGTTTGGATTACTTGACCAAAAGATTGCTGCAAAATGCCCTCCTGCTTCTGCACCCTGAGGAACTGTAATGCTAAATGGTACTACTTTTGATTCTTTTGGTGCGAGAGTTATTGATGGCTCTGTTGTCATCCATGTTGCAAGACCTTCCGCAGCAGGTACAAAAGTTGGTGTACCATTTTCACCTCGAGCTTCAAAATTTTCATATGATGAGTAAAGTGTTTTTGGCTCATCTTGTTCATTCATTACCACCATTTCACCAGAAACAGTATTTCCAGGGTCAGTTGAAATTTCAAATCGTACAGGAGTAATTGTTATTGCATGTGCATTATTTGCATTAAATAACAAGCTTATTCCTACCAACAATGCAAGGTATAGTTTTTTGTTTAAATGTGCCATAAAAATGTTCGGCTAATTTTATTAAAAGCTACCCGTTGCAATATAAGTAAGAGTTGTAGAGTATGATCCTGCTTCGGTGGTTGCAGAGATATTCGCAAGATATCGTGCTGAGTATGTAGTGGTTGCTGATGGTACAGTTGATGCTGCAACTTCATCTGGAAATGCTGCTGAATCAAAAGCAAATCCTGAAGCTGCATATGGCGCAGACACAGAACCAGATCCTCCTGATGCGGTAAAGCGGACACCAAACTGCTCGGTACCTGTTGATGATGCAGTGTTTGTTGCTCCGATTGCAGTGATTGTTTTCAATCCATCAGTTAGAGTGCTTCCGTTTAGTGTAATTGAATACCCACCGGCTGCGTTTGTAGAAGCAGAGAGAGTATGTGCTTCTGTTTCTGTTGCGTTTCCAGCTGAGGCATCGGCATATGTTGCAGCCGATGAAGAAAGGTTTCCAAACTCAATTGTGTTGGCTGAAATTGCAAATGTGAGAGTTGGTTGAACAGTTGCAGTGACAACAACTTGATCGTCTGTGATGATATCTACTGCTGCGGTACCTGAGTCGCCAAATGTTCCACCTATGACAATTGTATCGTCATCATCAGCAGCACCGTTGGTGATTTGAGTGTCACCTGTTGCACCAGATGTTGCGTTTGTTCCAATTCGAATTCTTACACAACGGTCTGCGGTGACTGTAGCTGAAGCTCCTCCGGAGGTGAGGGTAAATGTTTGAGAAGAAAGCGCTGCGTTCCATTGCGAAGATGTCGCACCCGAAGCTACGAGAGTTTGTTCGGTAAATGTTGCCGATGTACAGTTGTTTGATGACCCTGTAGCAAAGTCAACATCTTGAAAGTTGATACTGTTCATTGTGAAATCAGCACTCCATGTAAGACTTATTGATCCACCTGAAGCAACTCCAGTTGGTGTCACAAATTTTATTTCTTGATTACCAGCAGTTGATGCTTTGAGGCGAGAAAGTGTTGCGGTAAAACTTGTAACAGTTGCAGCCATCGCAACTCTCGGGGAAATACTTGCAGACAACGAAACCATAAGGGAGAAGATTGAAACAACTCCCATTATTTTTTTAAAAACTTTCATGATTATTAAAGTTAGATAAAATTACTAATAAAAACCGAACCTGCATATACTATTCATTTTACCCATAAAATGAATAGTAGTCTAGGTGCTGTTATCCACACAACATAATCACTATCACACAAAACAAGCCTTTCCCTGCCCTTAAAAGCTACCCGTTGCAATATAAGTAAGAGTTGTAGAGTATGATCCTGCTTCGGTGGTTGCAGAGATATTCGCAAGATATCGTGCTGAGTATGTAGTGGTTGCTGATGGTACAGTTGATGCTGCAACTTCATCTGGAAATGCTGCTGAATCAAAAGCAAATCCTGAAGCTGCATATGGCGCAGACACAGAACCAGATCCTCCTGATGCGGTAAAGCGGACACCAAACTGCTCGGTACCTGTTGATGATGCAGTGTTTGTTGCTCCGATTGCAGTGATTGTTTTCAATCCATCAGTTAGAGTGCTTCCGTTTAGTGTAATTGAATACCCACCGGCTGCGTTTGTAGAAGCAGAGAGAGTATGTGCTTCTGTTTCTGTTGCGTTTCCAGCTGAGGCATCGGCATATGTTGCAGCCGATGAAGAAAGGTTTCCAAACTCAATTGTGTTGGCTGAAATTGCAAATGTGAGAGTTGGTTGAACAGTTGCAGTGACAACAACTTGATCGTCTGTGATGATATCTACTGCTGCGGTACCTGAGTCGCCTCCAGTCGTAGAAATAGATATGGTGTCATCATCATCTGAAGACCCGTTAGTGATTTGATGGACACCGGTCGATCCATAACTCGCATTTGTTCCAACACGAACACGATGACATAAAAATGAATCAATTGCCTCTGTTCCAGAATGTATTGTAAATGCCTGAGCCGCAATCTCAATACCCCAAGTTGCACCTGATGCAGTGGCGGCAAGTGCTTGCTCAGTAAAAGTAGCAATTGAACAGTCTACGTCGTTTCCAATTGCAAAATCAATATCTCGATAATCCATTGAACCAACGCCTGTAAAATCTGAACTATATGTAAGCGTTATTGAACCTCCTGGATCAATGCCTGTAGGAAGTACAAAAAATATTTCCTGATTTGATGCTGTGTTTTGTTTTAGACGTGAAAGCTTAGGGGAGAAATTTGTGACCGTAGCGGAGTACGCAAAATAAGGAAATACATTTAGAAGCAATAAAGAAAACATGCATAAGATACCTATCCGTTGCATTTTATGCTGCTTATTATTTTTCATATCTTTATTGTAATACACTACGCACAAAAGTAAACTGCAGTTAAAATCTTCCTGTTGCTATATAAGTCACTGTTGACTGATAGGAACCAGCTTCTGTGGTCGAAGAAATATTTCCAAGATATCTCACAGAATATGTTGTCGTGACTTCGTCTCCTGTTGATGCAGAAGCAACCTCATCAGGGACTGAGACACCATCATATGCATAGTTTGACGCATGATTATATGGAGAAGTCACTGCACCTGAACCACCTGATGCAGTCACTCGAATACCAAATTGCTCTGTTCCTGGAGACGAAGCGACACTGGTTCCACCTATTGCGTCAATAGTTTTCAAACCATCAGCAAGAGTCGAGCCACTCACTGTCACAATATATCCAGAAGCTGCATTAGTAGTAACATCAAAAGTATGTGCAACAGTCTCTGACCCTGATCCAAGAGTATCACCTGTGGCATAACGTGCTCCTGAACTACTCAAATTACCAAAACCAATTGTGTTATCTGAAATAGAGAATGTCAGTGTCGGCACAGCAGAACAAAACGTCCAATTAGTGTTCCCGCCTGAATCATAGTTTGAACAATCAGATGCATCGATTCCTGAACCCCCATTGGCATCAGAATCTTTTGCATCTGTATTATAAACAGTTGTACTGCCAATTACATTAAAATTCCACGAGACTCCCGATGTCGAAGAACGAAGAGCCACTCGTGTTGTTGGAGATTGTCCATTTATAGATATGCCATTTAGAATACTAAAAGTTTCACCCTCTTGAAATCGTAGTTTAGTATTTGCAATCTCAGCAGAAAAAACATTATCGACAGTGAAGCCATGTAAAAATATAACTGACGGACTCGTAACAGGATCTGATCCAGAATTATTGAGGATAGTTAAATTATAAAATGAATAATCAATCATTCCTGAACCTGCCCCTCCTGAAAACGTTTGCTGTGTCGCACCATCAACCATAAGAGTGCTGGATGAGTGAGTGAAAATTCCATTATTTGTATAATCTCCTGCAAGTGTCCATTCCAATGAGTCTGGTGCAATAAATGTTCCTTCTGTCGAAATCGACAGATCGCCATTTATGTCGACCAAAGATCTGTTTGTTTCAACAGTTGATGTGTCGGTCAAAATCAAATCACCTGTAGTAAGTGCAAAATCTGAACCTGCTTGAGTATCCAAATTTGCAGTAGCACTATTTGCTGGATCTAATGTCACAACCCCAGTTACATCAAGTGCGTCTCCAAGAAGAAGCTCGAGATTACATGCACATACTGCATCCGGTATTATTGACAACGCAGTCACAACTGAAAGTGTTGAACCATTTTGGTTTGTATATCGTCTATCATTTGTTATTGTCGGAGATAATTCTATAGTGTCGAATGTGTCAGTATCAATCTCAACATCACCATCACCATTAAATACATATGTTGCTGAGCTTGCGTTGTGAGTTCCAGAATCTGAAAATACTAAACCTGAAGCTCCTGTTAATGTTATAGTCGACGCATTTGATTCCCATGTTGTAGACGCATTAATAGTAATTGTTTGCATGGTTAATGCATAGTTTGCCACATTAGTATTGAATACCACAGTTGCAGTACCAGAAGGATTCACATCAATATCACTTGACGTACTCCCACTAAACACACCACCAGTATCAACTGTAAGTTCGTATGGTGTTCCACTTGCTGTTGGTGCCACAGAAATATCCCCAGTAAAAGATATAGTACTGCCTGATGTAAACTGATATGCTCTGTCGAGTGTAAGTGTAGGATTAATAGTCACATTATTAAACGTAATCGTTCCTGCAGTCATTGGATTTATGTCCGAATTTGCATTAAATACCACATTCGAAGTACCAGCCGTAAATGTTCCACCAGAAAGATTAAAAGGAGTTGACGATCCCGTGAGTGTAATAGTTGAACCATTTGCAGTAAGTGTTCCTCCAGAAAGAATGTCAATCTTAGCTGATTCAAGTGCATAGTTTGTTCCTGTAGTATTCCATTCCGATGTAGCAGAAGTATTCTTAGTGATTGAAAGAGTACCATTCACATCGACAGCATTCGCCATATCTACCTGAAGTTCATATGTTCCTCCTGACCCTGTAGGATTTACAGTAATATTGTTTGCATTAATACTGCTTGAAGAAATAGTATATGTTCGATTTGCTGTGATAGTTGGGGAAAGAGTTAAATCATAAAAATCAGTTATTCCTGAAGACGCTGTAAAAGTTCCATTACCTTTAAATACAACCTCTGTAATACCTTCCGTAAATACCCCTGCACTCACATTAAACACAGGACCAGATGCTCCATTGAGTGTAATTGTTCCTCCGTCTGTCCCATCGAGAGTTCCTCGGCTATTATTTATAACTATTGAACCTGTAGTGAGAGGGTTTCCATTTGTATACAATGTTGCATACGCAGTACTTGAAGGACTTATAATTGTTCGACCTGAGACTGTAATTCCTGTAGCTATTGTGGAAGAAAGCGTATTATTATTTACAATTGTTGATGTAGGAGAAATTGTAAAATCATTATTTACTGTAATTAATCCGGTATTATAATTGTAACTTCTTGTAAGCGTAAGCTCAGGACTAAAAACAAGATTGTAAAAAGTTACTGCTCCACTATTTATGTTTATACTTCCATCACCATTATAAACCACGGTTCCTGTTGATGCGGTAAATGTTCCAGTATTTGTAAGCAATCCACTTCCACTTGTTGTACCATAAAGCGTCAATGTATAAGAACCGTTTACATCAAACGTATGTGATGCTGCAATAGTCAGAGAGCTTGCACTCATGTTTGATGCAAGATTGAGTTTTGGAGTTGAAGTTCCACCAGTGATTTCAATATCACCAATACTGTCAGTTGTTCCATTGTTTGTAAATGTCGTAGTTCCTGCAGGAGAGAAAGTTACTTTTGTTGTACCAGAAGCAACCCATTGCGCAAGTGAATGTAGTGTCATATCACCTTTTATGACAAGAGTTGGATCGTATGTTGTATGATTTACAGTTATCGTTCCACCATTTCCGATTAAAAAGTCATCATTAATAGTAATTGTTTGTGAGGTTGTAGTACCAAGTGTGTATGTCTGAGTTCCCGACGCTGGATATAGATACAAATCATTATAGGTAGTTGCTTGGACATCAACAGCAGATGTTCCTGTATAAGAAACCACATTAGTTGTTGCTGTAAATGTTCCATCAACAATAAATGGCCGTGAACTACCCGTTCCAGATCCAGAAATAGTAAGCACTTCTGTTCCGCCAGTGTATGTAGAACCTGTCATAACTTTCATCGAAGGAGTGTTAACATCACCACCTGGAGTATATTCGTCAACAACCAAAACACCTCCAGAAGTATAAGTAGGAACACTGGTAGAACATGTAAACAAATTATCGCCCGAAGCTGGATACGTTGAAAATCCACATATTTCACTATTTGTGGTCGCATCTGAATGTGTGTGATAAATAGCAGTTCTATCCACGTACAGATTAATTGTCTGATTCGCAGCGCTTACTTCTGAAATTGAGTTTGCATCATTTGCATTACCTTGAATATACACTGAAATTTGATCCCCTGCACTAAAAGTAACACCACTAAATGTATACGTACCTGAAGATGCAGTGGTGGTAACAGGTGTTCCGTTGTTTACTGAAAGAGCGACAGTATATGCAGTGGTGTCTAATGTTGATTCACTCCCTGACTGATAAATACTTCCAGTCACAGAATATTCCGGAAATGTTTCGAGCCAACCAATTGTTGCAAAAGCAAAATCAAGCTCATTGTTTGTGGCTGAAGCTCCAGGTGCAGAATTTCTCAATCTCAAAAACACCTTATCGGAAACTGTATTAACAATATCCTCAGGCCAAATATTAAACCCATTGATTCCTTGACACGTACCCGTAGCAGTACAGCCTGACAACGCAAAAGCAGTACCAATTGTAATTGGATCACTATATACTGCTGTCGTTGTGGCACCTGCAGTCGCATTCGCAGTCGAACCCAATGATGTCACACCCTGGTTTGAACCCGAATAATCAAACATAGAAAGAAGCACCGACCCACCTACACTTGAGCGAAATCTTCCACCCACAAACACAGAAGCTAGGTACGCATTATCTGGTTTTGTGATTGGGAAATTAAGCCATTGTGAACCACCATATTCTTGTGTAATATCATTATCGCTATCAAATGCATAAATCGCAGTACCGAAAGTATTTGATTCTTGAGCTGCAGTGTTTATCCACTGTGCTGCCGTTCCACTTGTATCAATTGTTCGCGCATCTGTACAACTTCCTGACGATAGTGTCCCCATTGAAATAAAGCAATCACTTGCACCAGAATCAGCATTGGTACTTCCCATAATGAGATAAATCATGTCAATGGTGATTGAATCTGTCGACGCAAAGTTGGCGACCGCATCAAAACCAACTCTCACTTCCCCTGAAGATATATAATCCGAAACAGTTACATTATTTTTTGCAAAAATATTAGTTGCATCAGTTGTTGAGCATGTGATTGTACTTGAAAGTGCCTCCCATGAGGTTGTATTAAAATTGTATATTTTTGCGCGATATGTTTCAGTTCCTCCAGTGTTTACACACGCATGCTCGGCGCGAACAATCAGACTGTTCATGCCTGTATATGTCTCAACATTCATGAATGAATAGTAAAAATCAGGAGTAGAAGCACCGTTGTTTGCAACAGTTTGCTTGTTGTTATCGGAGGCGACCTGAGAAGTTCCGGAGCTAAGTGAATATACATTCGTATAATCATTTGTCACAGTTCCTGTACTTATTTCAGTAAAGTCTGCTGGACCATATATAGGATGAATCCATGCACCAACTCTCAAAAAATCAATATATGCAACTGATGTTGTATTTGTTGTTGAGTAATAACGCACCAAGACATTATTTGATCCATTTACAAAATTTGAAAGTGGAGTTGAATAAGGTACGTTTGAACCATTCGACCAATACCCATCCCAGATTTGCCAATGAAATTGGGTTGCGGTCGCACTATTCCATACTGCATCACGATAATTAAGAGTTCTCCATCCACCAGTGGTACACCCTCCCGATGCAGCATTATCTACACCAGTCGAACTTACCCAGTCACAAATCTGCACAAGTGTTTGCGGTATTGTGGCGTCAAGTTCAAGTTCTGTCTCAATCATCATCATGTTTGCACCATTTAAAGATACACCTCCGACTGTCACCTCAGCATTGTACCCAGATGTAGTACTTGTAATACCCATATGTGCCCCATCATCAGCCAGAAGTGCTTGCCATCCTCCTCCAATTTCAACACCGTTTGTGTTATCAACTGCACACGAAGAACAATTAGATGGTTGTGTTCCAGTGATAATATTTTCTGCGGTTGGAGTAAACACATGTCTTTCAGTAAGCGAACCAGTATCTTCAGTCCAAAAAAATGACAACATGACAAAATCAATTGCTGTATTCGAAGAAGCATTGGTACCATCTGCAGAAGTCGCCGCTCTCCACCATACTTGATTATTATATGTATCAACATACGAAACACCGCCACCGTAATAACATCCGATAATTCCACACGTGTAAGTCGAAGGAGAAGTAATGTACGTCTCGCTAAATGTATACGCAGTTGCAGTTGAACTTAAAATTGGCAGAAAACCATTTCTACTCGTAGACAATGACTGGCTTTGAAAATCACGAAGTTCATATGATTGAGTTCCAGTTGAAGCAATAGTTCGAGGTTGTACACGAAATGCAGTACCGATACCGACAATATACCCAGTGCTTGGTTTTGTCATGTTAAACTTCATATGCGCAGCTGCAGCAACCTCTGATGCAGTAGCATCCATGTCATGATCACCTGGATAAAAATCATGACTTTCAGTAGTTGATTCTGTTTCGGGAGAAAGTATCCAGTCTGAAACAGTAGTGGTCGTATCAACTGTTCGCGTATTCGAACAATCTCCAGTTGACACAGTTCCCATAGTTATCTCACAATCGCTTGTACTTGTATTGGTAGTGCCAAGCATTACATACATTCCGTCCACGCGAAGTGTGTTTGCATAGGCAGCGAGTCCATAAATTCCAATTCTTAATTCATTACTACCATTGATATAATTTGAGACAGTTGTGTTATTTTTCGCAAAATAATTACTTGCAACAGTTGTAGAGCATGCAATCGAAGTCGTAGTCATATCCTCCCATGCGGTAGAATTAAAGTTATATATTTTAAACCTATATGTATTTGCAGCGGTGTTTCCTGAACACAAATGTCGAGCCATAAGCAAAATGGTATTCATTCCTGTATACGTTTTCACATTACTAAATGTCCAATACATATCTGGTACCACAGAGACAGTGCCCGTGATTCCGCTGTACTGAGTATCAGTTCCGCCACCTTGAGTCATAACAGTAATATCTGTATAATTTCCCGCTTCTGTTCCCGTAACAACAGTTGAATCAGCAGCGTAGTACACAGGTGACACCACAGCAAAAATACGAACATAGTCGATATGAACTACTGAGGTGGTATTTGTTGTTGAGTAATACCGTATTACAACCTGGTTTGATCCATTTACAAAATTTGAAAGCGGTGTAGAAACCGGGTTCGATAAAGTCGCAGACCCATTATCAAAATAACCATTGTAAATACTCCACGAATAGTTTGTAGATGTTGTAGGTGCGATTGTTCCTTGACGATTATTTAATGTCCGCCATCCACCTGTCGAACAGTTTCCAGAAGCTGAATGATCCACGTTCGTCGAAGAAACGAAATCACAAATCTGCACAACAGTTGCAGGAGCTGTAGCGTCTTCATCTATTTCTGTTTGAATTACAAGTGTATTTGCTCCATTTAATTGTGCACCACCAATGATGACCTGCGCATCGTATCCAGAAGTTGTACTTGCAAAACCCCAATGAAGTGCATCGTCACCGAGCAGTGCTCTCCAAGAACCAAGATTTACACCTTCGGCGGTTGCGGCTGTTTGAGCAAGAATATTCTGTGCGGTACCTGTGACAAGCTGACCATCTGTTGGAACAAACTTATAGTGAGCAAAAGAACTCGTCGCTCCAGGTGTGTGCTCTTCGCCATCTTTACCATGATAAGTTGGTAACACAAGTGGAGCTATATATGTAAGTGCAATAAAAACAATCAGAAGTATACTTCCTACTATCAATCTCTGTATAGAAATGAATGTTCTGATTCTTTTAATCATTTGTACTTAGTTATTCATCCGCAAAAATAAACTGAGCAGTCTCTCTATTAAAACGAGCGTAACGCAACATTCCAGAAGGCGCATTAAACGTCATCACTCCAATGTTTTGCCCATTACTAATATATGTCCCGCTAATACTACCACTTGAGTCAAGACCGAACATATTCATAGAATCACCCATTGCAGTAATCCAAAATACTTTATAACTATCAACCGCAATATCAATTTCCGGGTGAACGCTTTCACCTCGTGCAATCAAATTCCAATACCACAGTGGCTGATTAAGCTCTTGCAGATCAGTCTTTTCGCCTTCCTTTTTGAGAATATCTTCATTAAGAGGTTTTTGAGTGTCCGAATCAGTCTGCGGTGAATCTTGTTCCTTGTCAGTGTTCTCAAAAATACTTACATCTGGCAGTGAAATTGGAGGTACTATTTTTTCTCCACTCACCACATTGTTTACAGTATTGTCATACTCTTGACCGCTTTGAACTTCTCCTTCAGTAATCATCTCTCCTAAAACTTCTTGATTTGAATCTTGTGTCGATGCCTTTATAGTGGGAGTTTTTTCAGTAGCATTCTCTTCTGTGGAACTACTCACGCTCATATTCTGTTCTGGCCCAATAGTAGGATCATAATTCGGCAAATTGGACACATCTATAACCTGCAAACTGTCGTCACCAGTTTTGATTACCTCATCACTTTGAGCCCCTGACTGAGCGAGAAGTTCTGGGGGAATAATTGCGTACCAAATCTGAAATTCACCATCTGTTTTCATGATTCGTATAATACGGAAATTTTCATAACGAATGTCATTTAATACTTTGTCATTAAGAAAATCAGGTTGTGGTAGTGGGTCTGGATTGACTCCTTCGTATTCTACCGAAACCCACACTGAATCAAGGTATGTTTCTGGAAAAGAATCGATTGTAGGCAAACTTTCAATTGCAATCTGTACTTTTGAAAGTTTTTCCCAAGAATCAACTGAAGAAAACGGGATTTCAAATTCAACATTCTTCCAATTATTTCTTTTCACAAGTCCAAGCTCTTCCCACTTCTCTCCATCAATCGTATACATCACACGAAACAAATCATCACGAGCACTTTCATCGACAGAAACGTCTTCGCTTGTATTTGAGATCTCTTGAGCATCTTCTGATTGTGAAGCTTCTTCTGTTATTACAGACTCTGATGATGCATCTTGTGTGTTATTCGCAGTAGTATGATTTGATTCACTACTACCATTCTCGATTAATACATCTTTGTCTGAATCTGCAGATTCAGACTGGTCTTCTGATGATATAGTTGACCGTGAATCATCGGTTGCGACATTTTGCACTTCTACACTTTCGCTTGAAGTATTCACTGACTGAGTCTCTGATTCTTGCGCAAATGCTTTAGTGAATAGTTTTTCAAGAAAGACACCTTCACCTCCACTGCTTGCCCCTGAATCACCCCCAGAAGAATCACCGGATGAGTCACCTCCACCAGAAGATGAATCTGAACCACCATCACTTGCAGAAGATTCACCTGAATCGCCACTACCAGAATCCTGTGATGTACTTGATGAAGTAGAATCATTTCCATCAGTTGAAGTTTCTGGAGAGCTTTCACCTGCAGGTAAATCTGACGATCCGTCTTCGTTTGAAGGAAGGTTTGAATCATCAGTAGAGACATCTACAGAACCGCCATCATCAACAGATTGTTCTGATGAACCATTTCCATCATCCTGATTCTGATCATCCGAAGGAGAAGAAATGTCTTCAAATATCGACGGAGAAGTTCGTCCATCATCCAAAGCTTCATTGATAATTTTTTCACCTTTGTCATATGATCCGTCATCAACAAACCATGAAAATCTTAAGGTAAACTTTCTAGGAATTGAATCTTGCGGAACCTCGCCACCAAAATCTCCACAAAAAATTTGTGAAGTTCTGTTTCTCAAAAATGCTGAGTTGTCGCGAGTAAAATCAGAACCTTGTGCATCAGACGCAACACTGGGCTGACCAGATGCATTTGATGGATTTTCCCAACCCCCCAAGCAAGATTCAGGATAAAAATTGACGATACTTGCTTTTCCTTTTGTTGCAATCAAAAAAATAATCAACGTGAGTACAAGTATAGAAAGTGGTCCAACAAGTTTTTTGTGCTTAGCAAAAAAATCTTTAATTCCTGTCAGGTTAATTTCTATCTTAAAATCATCTTTTTTTCTAAGAGAAAGAACGTTCTCTGGTGGAACATTTAAAGAATTACGGCGTATATCCGTAGTATTTTTGCCGACAATAAAACGTGGCAATTTCATCGTATAAAGTATACCACGGTGAATCATTACTTTTATCTCAAAATCGATATGAAATGTGGAAAAATAAAGGGTATTTTTAGAAAAACCATGTTTTCATAAATAATCATTTTTGTTCCATTCAAAAACCAAAAAAAACAGCACACTACTGCTGTTTTTTTTTGCTTTAAAATCTTATTGACCGTGACACTTTTTGTATTTTTTCCCACTTCCACATGGACATGGATCATTTCGTCCTACTTTTTCAAAAAGTTCCTTTTCTGCATGAATACTACTATCTTGTGAATCGATTTCTTTGAGTTCTTGTGCGGAACTAGATTCATCAGTGACTGATTTCTTTGCTTCTTGTGCTTGAATGGTATCAATAAGCGCCATTACTTGGAATTTCATCGTATTTTCCATTTCTTTGAACAGCCTTGAACCTTCTTTTCGGTACTCGACAAGCGGTTCACGTTGTCCATATGCTCGAAGATTTACCGACGAACGAGCATATTCCATTGTTTCTATATGATCAGTCCACAATGCATCTGTAACGTATAAAATAATTCTTCGTACTACATCCCAAAAAGGAGTGCCAATTTCTTCCATTTTCTTAGTTATTTTATCTCGCGCTTCGTCAGTATCGGCGATTTCACTCATGGCATACGTTTGAATTTCATCCAATGATGCTGTGAGCATTATTTTGCGACGTCCATATACGACTTTTCGCTGCTGATTGAGAATGTCATCGTACTCAAGTGTGTGTTTTCGTGAATCAAAATTGAATCCTTCAATTTTTGTTTGTGCGTTTTCAAGTGATTTTGAGATAAGTCGGTGCTCTATCGCTTCATCTTCTGGAACATTCAGACGTGCCATGATATTTTTCATGCTGTCTCCAAAAATTCGCATGAGATCATCTTCAAGAGACACAAAAAACTGTGTTTCTCCAGGATCACCCTGTCTTCCTGAACGACCTCGAAGCTGATTGTCAATTCGTCTCGCTTCATGACGCTCAGTTCCAAGCACAAACAATCCTCCAAGTGATTTTACCTCATCGTATTCTTCTTTTGTGGCATTTACACCTCCGAGTTTAATATCGATACCGCGACCTGCCATGTTAGTTGCAATCACTACGCTCTTCTTTTTTCCAGCATGCGCAATGATTTCTCCTTCGCGCTCGTGATTTTTTGCATTCAATACTTGATGTGGAATACCTGACGCAGTCAAATACGCCGAAAGTAATTCGTTTTTCTCAATAGACACTGTACCGATCAAGACTGGCTGACCTTTGTCATATAATTCTTTGACCTTTTTTGTAATTGCCTGAAGTTTTCCTTTTTCAGTACGGAAAATAAGATCATTTCTATCAATACGCGCCACTGGTCGATGAGTTGGAATACTTATTACGTCCAAATTGTATACTTTTCGAAATTCTTCCTCTGAAGTCTTACCTGTACCTGTCATTCCAGAGAGTTTTTTGTAGAAACGGAAGTAATTTTGATACGTAATCGATGCAATTGCTCGAGTCTCTTGCTCTATTTTCACATTTTCCTTCGCCTCGACAGCTTGATGAAGACCTTGGTTCCATCGTCGTCCTGGTTGCATTCTTCCTGTAAATGGATCCACGATAATGACTTCGTTGTCTTTAACTACATAATCCTTGTCGCGAATAAAAAGAGCACGTGCACGAACAGCAGTCTCAAGATGGTGAACATACTTGATACCTTTTTCAGTGTAGATATTTTCGACACCCAATAATTTCTCGGCTTTTGTGATACCTGTATCAGTGAGTGAAATTGCTTTGAGTTTTTCATCAACAGTATAATCTTGTTCTGGAACAAGCTGTGAGGCAATTGTAGCAAACTGTTGATACATTTTTTCGGAATCTCCCGCACCGCCAGCAATAATAAGTGGTGTACGCGCCTCATCGATTAAAATTGAGTCAACTTCGTCAACAATTGCGTAGTGATATCCGCGCGCAACAAGATTTTCTGCTTTATTTGCAAGATTGTCTCGAAGATAGTCAAATCCAAACTCGTTATTTGTTCCATAAGTGATATCCGCATTGTAAGCTTCTTTTCGAGTACAAGGTTTCAAAAATTCATACTCAATCTTATATGTACCAACTTCATCACGTTCTTTATCTTTTTCAGTATGGCTTGGATCATACAAATATGAAATGTTTTGAGAATTAATCACTGAGACACTCAATCCTAAAAACGCATACACTTGACCCATAAGAGTTGCATCACGACGAGAAAGATAATCGTTTACAGTAACAATATGTACACCTTTTCCTTCAAGAGCATTTAAATATGCAGGAAGCGTTGCAACCAATGTTTTTCCTTCACCTGTACGCATTTCTGCAATCTTATGAGAATGAAGTACGATACCTCCAATCATTTGTACATCATAATGTCTTTCAGAGAGTGTTCTCCATGATGCTTCTCGCACCAATGCAAATGCATAGGTCAAAATATCATCAAGAGACTCACCTTGTGCGAGTCGATCTTTTAATTCTTGTGTTTTCTTTGGAAAATCTTCATTGGAAAGCTTTTGAATCTCACTCTCAAAAGAAGCTATTTCTTTGATTTTTGGAGAAAGAGACTTTATAAATGCCTGATTACCATCTCCAAAAATCTTGGTCAATATATTCATAGGTGGAGACAGTATAGCAGAAAATGCCTAAAAATATAAGCACGCAAAACCTATCTATAAAAAATAAAAACCCCTGATAGGAGGGGGTCTTTATCATCTGCACAAGAAGACTATGATCGCTTCTTCTTCTTTGCTGCTGACTTCTTCTTTGCTACTTTCTTCTTTGCTTTCTTTTTTGCTGCCATATAATTGTTTATATTATTGCTAAAGACATGCAGTAGTGCGACCTCTTTTAAAAATTATTAAAATAATTTTTAAAATTATTTTTTTATTACTGCATTACCTAATTTATTATCGTACAAAAAAAAATTTGTGACAACACTTTTTTAAAAAAAATTGTGGATAACTTTTTATTTTTTTGTTTTTATATTTTATTTTTTTTAAAAATAATTTTATTAAAATTTTTGTTTGTAAAAAAAATATTATGAAATAGTATTTTTATTTTTCTTTTTTTTATTAAATTATATTTGTCATGATACATATAAATACTATTTTCTGGATTTAATAACATAAAAAGCGCGCATCGTATGATGCGCGCTTTTTAATTTATCTGCATGTGAAGCCAGCGGGTGCATAACTCCAACATACATACCTATGTGAGCGCAGTCGCTGGCTACACATGTAGACAACATTCTGCACATTGTCAGTATAAAAAACTACACATGAAAAAGCAAGGTAAAAACACAAAAGCCACCTTGCGGTGGCCGATGTGGGTATGTATGTTGTTTCTAATAGACAAGCTATACGAAACACTCACGAAAAGAGTATAGCAAAATCATATATATTTGTCAAGTTTTTATGATTTTGGATTTTCACATCTCACATCTTTTGGATCAAATGGTGTAACACCCATCTCATCCCCTCTAAGAATTTGTGCGACACGTTCTCCTCCGTAAAGCGCTGGTAAAATTCCCACACCGTTACAACCAAGATTATATATAAGCAGAGGATTACATGGTTCTCTTCCAATCAAACGTAGATAATTATGTGTGAAGCCCATCAATCCATGCCATTTGAATTCATATGAAATATGTTCTGGACTGTCACGATACGTCTTTTTTAAAAATGTATCAATACTTTCTTGTGCATCATCGGGATACATATCTTTTTTTGTGTATGATGTTGCTTCATCAAGCCATGAACCAGGACCACCAACCGAAATCAAATTTACTGCGCGATCATCTCTCATTTCATAGGGTCGTCGAGTAAGATAAAAATACGCATCTTTTGCATCCATTTTTGATTCTGGGTCATCAATATAGGTGAGTGCAGTCGGAGATTTTCCATGCTCATCTGTGTATCCTGCCATATACCCCACATATCCTTTTACTCGATGATGAAATGATATATCAATATCTGCACCTTCTTTATTAGTAAGAGCAATATTTTCAAAACCGTTTGTGCAAAGCACAACATTTTCTACCATACAATCACCTTGTGGAATTTTTACTATTGCATGCTGTGTCTCAAGAACAATTTCAATCACAGGTGTTTTTTCTGAAACAACAAACCGATCAGCATATTCGCGCAACAGAAAACCTACAAGCTCTTCGGTAAAGAGTGCACTATTCATACACCCTGCCTTTTCTTGTCCTGCCGCAATATATTTTTCGTCGTTGGTCTCAAGAAGATTTAAAATTGTTTCTTTTGATGCTCTCTTCCACAATCCTAAATATTCTTCTGCTTCTGGAGGTAGCTCAACTTTATCTTCAATAAGTATTGGCCACACAGGCAACCCTCCACTTGCTTTGATGTCATTATCTTTGAGTAGTCGGATTATTTGATCAACATTGGTCAAACCAACAGATTTCACAAAGGTAGAAAATGGTGTTTGAAGTGATGAATTACTAAACACTTCATCCAAAAGTACCCATGCGCGTTCGAGTGCACTCTGAGCTACAATTGCTTGTTCTTTTCCATATTCATTTGCAATATCATAAAGTGGTCTTTCAAAATATCCAACAACTTGCCCAGCGTTATGACCAGTAGATCCATGTGCAATCTCGTCTCGCTCAATCAGTGCAATTTTTTTATCGGTCATGGTAAGCAAAAAATACGCAGTAGTAACACCTGATATTCCTCCTCCAATAATCGCGATGTCACACCCATCAATTTTTTCAAGTGTAGTAACAGGTCTCGTTCTGTGCAATTGTTTTATCCAAGGTGATTTATTTTCAAACATATGTCCAGTATATCAAAAAAGAAAAAACTCTGCGTACACAGAGTTTTTTCATATTTGTTGTTGCGATTATAAGCCGAATTCTGTACTCACCAAAGTGAGCGATATATATTTATCTAGGTCATATGTTGCCACATGACTCAAGCGACTCTCCTCTCATCAAAATGATGTCGGGCACGGTCTTGCACACAGGTAAGGATTTAGCCGTTTCAACCACATGTTTCCATGTGACTACTCCTGACGGAGCCCTAGCCTTTCGGCATTGGCGTCTCTGCTCGCACCTCTTGGATTGCTCCAGATGGGAATTACCCACTACCGTCCTCTGCTTACGCAGGTGTGTTCGGACTTTCCTCACACAAGCATTTCTACTCATGCGCATATATCCATCACAACCTTTATATTATAACATATTTTAAAAAAATTTCAAAATACAAAAGCCGAGCAGATTGCCCGGCTTTAAGAAACATTTTTCGCACAGTTTTTTATTTCACGAATTTAATTCCTTTTTCCCCGTTGAAAATAATCAAGTACAGAGTTGCAGGAAACTCGCTCATTGAAAGTGTGGTTTGATTACCTGTGTAGATACATCTTCCCGAAACATCCAACACAGAAAAAGTATATCCGTAGTAGTTGGATATTGATTCACTTGATGAATCATAAAAAATCTTTTTCTGAAGCGGAATGTGTTCATCGACTCCAGTAGTACCAAGGGTGGTTGTACTACAATACCCACTTGATTGAACTTGCCCGAGAGTGCTGTTGAATTGGTATACTCTCACATCATACATAGCACCCTGTGAAAGTCCTGTTGTAATCGGAACAGTAAACAATGTGTTTTGCCCAAGTCCAACAGAATACATTTGTGAGTACCCCACAGCAACAGAAGTATCTCCAGGAAGAAATGCGTACGCGTAAATCGTGTTACTCACCACACCTCCCGAAGAATACTCCACATCGATACCGATCGAATTCGTACCAGTTGCATAGCACCCAAGTATCGATATTTCAAATGGTCCACTTGCAGTGACGAAACTAATCGTATCAGTATGAGTCGCCCATGCAGGATTGTATGAGTACAACGTCACAGTCACAAGTACCGATGACAAAGGATCACAATTTCCAATCGGCACAACATACGTACTATCAAACGATAGAAACGTAAGATTTGGAAGAGTCCATATTGATCCATTTGATGTGATTTGAATAAATGCCACTCCGCCAACAGAATCAGCTTCTATCGGAAGAATGAGACTCCCTCCAGTCGAATCGATTTGTACTACACTCATTTGTCCAATCGAAGGCGGAGTCGCCAAGAGTGGAATTATCGTCACTGCTACATACGGCGTAGTATCAATACCTAAAGGAAACATTTGATTGTATCCATGGGCACGATAATACTTCGTCGTTCCAGGCTGTTGTGAGACAACAAGTGTATCGATTCCAGAATTTGATCCTGAAAATACTTTTGCTGTCACAAAATTCCATGACCCACCAGCAGTAGAATCTTCATACGTAGCGAATATGATTCCGCCGTTATTTTGATTCCAATTGAGTGCAAGTGTTGCATTGGTTTGCCCAACACTTACTACGGACAAACTAAGTGATGCAGGTGATGGAACACCTCCAAATGTTGAATCGTACACAACAACACTATCAAGTGTAAATCCATCAAAGAGACGAAATACTACTTTATAAGGAGCGTTGGCAATAAGCCCACCAAATCCAATTGTGTCGCTTCCACTTGATGGCGCAGACACAGGCAAAACAACATGAGTCTGCTGAGTCACAGTGTTTGTGAGCGTACTCGACAAGAGGACCGTTGTTCCAGTTGTACTCCATGTGCGTACATATGCCAGTGAATCCTGACCAGTATAAATATTTATCAGACCTAAGACTGATGTTGGCTTACCAAAGCCGTTTTTGAGCATCTCTTCAAAGAGATTTTGTGCGCGAAGCGCACAAGACATAAGCACAATAAGTGCAAGCAGGAAGTGTTTTTTCATGTGTTAAGGTTCTAAGATTTTGACCTTATTTTACATGGTTTATTGGTATTGTCAACATATATATTGACAATTTTATTAAATTGTGATAATATACTAATGTTATGAAATCAACAATTTCAACCAAAATTCTATATATCGCAACGCTTTTTACTGTTGCATGTACCGCTATTAACCCAGCGATTACTTTTGCTGCGACAATACCAAGCAATCAATTGCCATCACTCCCTACTCTTTCAACTCAAATTCAACCTGTAGGATCTATTGGTGATACAACCGCAACATTTAGTGGTTCATTTAGTCTTACTACTGGAGCAAATGCACTTGTGTGGTTTCAATACGGAACAAGTCTTACTTCCCTTACATCTTCTACAACACCTACTGTAAAGGCAGGAACAAGTGGTACTTTCAGTGCACAGGTTTCAAATCTTACACCTGGAACAACGTATTATGTTCGAGCATATGCTTCAAGTAACGGTGCGGGAACAGTATATTCAAATATAGCTGTACAATTTTCTACAACTGGTTCTACATTCTCTACAATCAACACTCTTCCGCCAACATCTATTACTACAACATCTGCAACACTTAATGCATTTATCCAACCTGCAACAAGTGGATTGGTACTCGTGTTTAAGTGGGGACCACAAGGAACACTTTCAAACACACTTACCTACGGCACACTCACCGCAACAAGTGGACAAAAATCTATAACACTTAGTGGACTCAATCCAAATACTAACTACGAATACAAAGCATGTCTACGAAATGGACATCAAGAAACATGTTCACCTGTGTCAGTAGTATTTAAGACACTTACTTCAACACAAACTACCTACGAATGTAATGACGGTATTGATAATGACTCTGACGGATATACCGATTACCCACAAGATTCTGGGTGTTCATCATCAACTGATGATTCTGAATACACATCAACTAGTGGTGGCTCACATGATGAACCCAATGCAACAACTAATTCTGCGACTAGTATCGATGACGAAGAAGCAACACTTAATGGAGAAATTGAATCTGGTGATGATGATGTATACCGAGTCTGGTTTGAATGGGGTGAAGATGATAATGACCTCGACAATGATGAAGAAGTTGATGAAGACGAATACGATGGAAGTGATAGTTCATTTGATGTAGAACTTGCCATCGATAATCTAGATGAAGACACAAAATACTATTTCCGAGTCTGTGCTGAAAACTCATACGGTGAAGATTGTGGAAGTGTTCGATCATTTACAACAGATGATAGCTCAAATAACAACGACGATAATGACAACAATTATGTCCATGAATCGCCACAAGTTATTCCACGAGTAATTTACAAGACAACAACAGTTGGAAGTACTTCTTCAAAAGTAATGCTTTCGATTGATACACGTTTTGACAACGCATACTCTGGAGACACCATTGATTATGTTATCAATTACAAAAACATTAGTGGATACACCCTTTCTCATTCAATTCTTCATGTTGAGTTTCCAAAAGAAGTAACATTCCGACGCGCAAGCGAAGGTCGTTACAACGAAAAAGATCATACGCTTACACTTGATCTTGGAACACTTGCAAAAGGAGAACACGATGAGATTACTGTCTCAGTTCGCGCAGAATCATCACTTCGATCACGCTCTGAAGTAGTGACAAAAGCAACCCTTGCGTTTACTCTTCCAAACTCTGCACAAGATAATGCGATTGCATATGCAATTACAAAAGTGTCTGATTCACGAGTAGGATATTCAGGAAGTGTACTTGCAGGTACAGCACTCTTTGGTGGAGACGGATTTCTTCCAGACTCACTTATTGAATGGCTCATACTTACAATTCTCATTGCAATACTTATTATTGGTTTTCGTCAGTATAGACACAAAACAGCTTAACTATAAAAAAATCCCTCTTAACGAGGGATTTTTTTATAGTTGACATTTTGTATTTATTCTATAGAGTGTAAGAAACTTTAAACAATATACAGATGGGAACATTACCACTAAAAGGACTTAGTAAAACATGGCAAGAATTTGCAAATGCATGGTTGGCATTTCTTGAAACACCAAATGAAGAAAATGAGAGTCGCCTCATTAAATCATTTGAAAATTACCCAGTGGGTGAAAAAGAATCTCAGCAAGATGATTGGGTCTGGGAAACAAAGCAAATAATACAGAAGATAAAAAATAATAACGACAGGGACTCCTGGAGAATGATTTATAATTTCATGATGGAAAGATACAACAAAGAGCATCCAGAAGTTTGTGAAAAAATTCTTGAAATTGCAGAAACAAAAGGAGTTGGTGAGTATGTTTGGAAAATTTGAGATCTTTCATAAAGCAATAAAAAATCCCTCTTAACGAGGGATTTTTTTATATCTCACACACACCTGACACACATGCGAGTTCCTTTTTGACTTCTGTTTCGTCTTGAATTTCATACGTAACAATCTTTGAGAAGTCAATTGTCGGCATTTTCTTTACAAGTTCATCATACCGCTCTTTTGTAATCGCTTCATATGGAGCAAGTTGGTACACATGATTTGAACGTGGAAGGAACGAAAGTCCTCCTACAATATCCCAGTTTTGATAAAGCCAGTGAGCAACTTCTATCCATTCATCTTCTCCTACTGACACAGTCACAGAAGGATTATGTTCTGTAAAATTAAGCTTCACTGTTTTCCAGTGTTCAAGCTGTCCTATTGCAGAAATGTCATCTCGACAAATCGCACCCTTTGGAGCCTTTACGGGGAATTCAAGTACGTATGTATTTGCGGTGTCTATTGCCTGACCAACTTCTGGATGATACGGCACACCTTGATCCTTCATCATCTTAAAGAGTGCGTCAGTCGCAGAGATTCGAACACGTCGAATGTAGTATGGAGCATGACGTGCATGCATTCCTGATGCACAGTCTACTGTTTGCGACACTGTACCAGATGGCTTCACGCATGTAATACATGTTGATTCATTGACTCCAAATCGTTTTGCGTACAATTTGTTGATTCGAATTGCTTCATCTTTCATCTTCTTTAGCATCTTAGCATCGCGTGCAATTGTACAATCCCACTGACCTGTTATTGACACTCCAAGAAGTCGTTCTTTTTCACAATTCTCTTTCCATTCCTTTGAAAGATATCCGAAGTTAGTAAGAGTTGATTGATAAGTTCCAAGAATTGCTGCAATCCGAACTTTTCGCATCAAAGTTTCTTCTGTATCATCTGCACGTGCAACAACCTCCGAAAG
>CAYWZM010000001.1:0-28639 GCA_964462355.1 uncultured Candidatus Saccharibacteria bacterium | reverse complement strand
GACCACCAAGCACAGCGTCAATCAAATATGATGATGTGTTTATTTTTTCCAGTTCGGGCAACAATGCCACTGACTCTACTAGTGTTTTTTCTAAAAGTACTATGTGCTCATGATCAACAGAAAATCCTCCTGCGTGTTCATGTCCGCCAAAATCAATAAACACATGCTGACTTACCCTCATCAACTCAACGACATTGAGTGTTCCATCACTTCTACATGAACCTTTAAATCCTTCATCAGACTCACCTCCCCATACAAACGCTGAGCATTTGTATGCCTCAACAATTTTTGACGCAACGAGACCAAGCACGCCCGCATTCCACGCAGGATTACCCACCACGATAACTTGAGATGGTTCTTTGTCGGCAAACTTTTTATTGATTTCACGCATAATTACCGCAACAGATGATTTTCGATCGTCATTGATACGAGAAAGATGATCGGCAAGGTTCTTTGCATGCTCGTGGTCAGTTGTCGAAAGTAGTTCAAATGCGCGCATGGGAATATCCATTCGAGACGCAGCGTTAATTCTCGGTGCAATCATAAATCCAATATCTTCTTCATTCAAGCGACGAGGATCAATATTCATCTTTCTAAGAAGTGAAATAAGGCCTGGTCTTTTTGTTTTTTGAAGTACCATCAATCCATAATAGGCAAAAATTCTATTTTCATTTACAAGAGGAACCATGTCGGCCATTGTTCCAAGTCCTGCCATATCAAGGAGCCATTTTTCCCAGCCGTGATGTATGTTGAAATATTCCCCGTACTTTTGAAGAAATGCCTGAACAAGCTTAAATGCCACACCTGCTCCGCAAAGCATTCTGTCTGGGTATAAACCCTTTTTAGGATTAACAAGAGCAAATGCATGAGGAAGCTCTGGAGGCAGCTCGTGATGATCTGTGATGATGACATCTATGCCATTTGTCTGTGCGTGCGCAACTTCTTTGATATCGGTTGAACCGAGATCAACTGTAATAATAAGTCTGACTCCTTGTGTAATAAATTCATCAACAGCATCATGATTGAGACCATATCCTTCTTCATGACGGTGTGGAATGTAGTTTTCAAAGTTTGTATAACCAATCTTTTTGAATACATCATGGAGAAGTGTTCCGCCAGGAATTCCATCGCAGTCATAATCGCTATATATCACAATTTTTTCATTGGATTCTATGGCTTCAAAAATTCTCACAACAGCACGCTCCATATCATCCATCAAAAGAGGATCATACATATCTTCATATCGAGGATATATAAACGACTGCGCATGTTCTTGTGTAAGGATCCCACGATTTGCAAGCAAACGCGCAGTAAGCGAAGGAAATTGTTTGAGCGAATCCGGTGCATCTTGCTCGGCATACGGAAAAAATGGGTAAGACATGGAGAGATTGTATCACATGCTTTTGGCTTTTAGTTTTTGAGAGTATACTTACCAAATGGATACAGTATTTTCAAAAATTATACGCGGTGAAATTCCGGCAACAAAGGTTTATGAAGATGAGGAATCACTCGCATTCTTAGACATAGCACCAGTTTCAAAAGGTCATACGCTTCTTATTCCGAAAGAACCTTATGTCTGGATGAATGACGTCCCGGATGAACTCCTTGCGCGTATGTTTATAAAGACAAAAAAATTAATGAATGCTATTAAATCAGGACTAATGTGTGATTATGTTCAGATAAGTGTTGTGGGGAAAGACGTTCCACATTTCCATATTCATCTCATCCCGCGTTATTTCAACGACGCACTCCCAAATTTTCCAACTATTTCATATAACGACAACGAAATGACCACTGTTTCTGAAAATATAAAAAAAGCCCTCGGATAATCATGAGGGCTTTTGCCTATTAGTTTTTCACTCGAAACACATCATCATCTTCGAACAATGCGGAGCGGGCTGGCGTTGAAGAAACATGACCTCCGTTCGTAAGTACAAGAAGCGTGGCGTGAAGATTTGGGGTGGTTGTTTTATCAAGTGCGAGTGAATCATTAAGCAGTGTGGAAACATACTTATCTTTTAATTTTTTATAGGTAATCCCTTTCTCGCCTGCTTGGGTAATTGTTTTGAATACTTCACCTTTGAAGCCTTCAAATTGTGTGTTGTTTGGTGTATTCATTTTTCTTAGGGTACATTGTTGGACTCTTATAGTATCAAATATGTAACCAAAAAGAAAAGCCAGATATACCATTTGGTATATCTGGACTCTTTGTCAATGAAATAAAAACATGCAGGATAAAATCGTTATCAAGATGGAAAGTGCGATCACAGTCCTACCTCTTGATGGCCACGGAACAACAATCTCATTGTCATTCCTGGTCATTGGTGTTAGTTGTTGTCTCATATGAATAGTTTTTCTGACAATATAATATCATACTAAATTATATTGTCAAGTGATACTATTTGAGCGCCTTTATACCTGGGAGCGTTCCCTGAGAAAGAAAATCAAGTGTCGCACCACCACCAGTCGATACAAAAGTAAATTTTTTCTCGAGCTTGAGTTTTGAAACAAGCGCAACAGTGTCCCCTCCTCCTAGTATTGTCTTAGCTTTTAGTGAAGCGAGAAGTTTGAGAAGAAGTACTGTGCCCTTATCGTATCCCTTTTCATAATTTCCAAGTGGCCCATTCCACACAATAAGTTTTGCTTTTGCAAAAATTGGCTTAAACGACGCAATCGTCTCAGGTCCAATATCAACAATTTTTTCATCATCACTTACATCAAGAGGAAGTATCGTTCGAGAGACACCTTGAGTGTTTTCAGTAACCACATCTAGTACTGGAAGAATTTTTGGAGAATTCAAAATAGCACGAGGTGTTTCAGTATCATCAACAAGAGATTCACCTATTGGAATTTTTTTATCTCTTAGGATGTTGTTCAAAATTGCTCCACCTACAAATACTTCATCAGCAGTTTTGATATAGCGAGAAATGAGCGGAAGTTTTGTAGAAATTTTTGCACCACCAAGTATAAAAATAAATGGATGAGATGGATTAAGTGCAAGTGAGAGATTTTTTATTTCTTCTGTCATCTGAAGACCTGCATATGAAGGAAGGTATTTGGGTACACCAACAATTGACGCATGAGATCGATGCGATACTGAGAATGCATCGTTTACATACACATCACCTAGTGATGCAAGCTGCTTTGCAAACATCTGATCATTGTCTTTCTCTCCTGATTCATGACGAAGATTCTCAAGAAGCAGAAACTGCCCCTTCTTTAGTTCTGAGACTGCCTTTTCAACCTTTCCTTTTTCAAATGAATCAAGAAAGACACATGAGACTTTTTTCTTTTTTAGATGAAAAAACACAGGAAGAAGAGTATCATGCTTTCCTTCACCGATATGACTCATTACAACAACCTTTGCACCTTTTTTAATTAGAAATGAAATAGTTGCGAGTGCTTTATCTATTCGAAACGGATCACGGACTTTTCCATTATCGATTGGCACATTTAGATCTGATCGTACCAGTACTGTTTTGTTTTTTATTCCACTTATCTGTCGTAGTGTTTTCATAGTATTACTTTTTTACTTTTTTTGGAGAAAGAGACGCACTGATGAGTGAAGATGCCTTTGCAACTATTTTAGAGAACCGAACTGCATTTAGACTATCTCTTCCTACAAGCAATCCTTCAACCCCACCTTCTTTCAAAAATGATTCGCAATTTTCAACATTAACTGAACCCCCATAAAGCACTGGAACGAGCCCACCTTTTTTATCAAACATGTCAGTCAATACTTTTTTGATGAACACAGACATTTCGCGAGATTCTTCAGGTGTTGCCTCACGAACTGCATCTTTACCGATTGCCCACACAGGCTCATACGCAACAATGAGCGATCCGATTTTTGCCTTTGGAAATCGTGAGAGTGATTCTTCGAGATCTCGTTTTACACTTACATGATAATCTGCGCCATTTTCACGACTTTTTTCTCCGACACATACCACTACTTTCAAACCAGCTTTGAGAGCTTGCTCTACTTTTTGCGCAACGATTTCATTTGTATCACCATCTCTTCTTTTCTCTGAATGACCCACTATCGCAAAAGTAGCACCGAGGCCTGAGACCATACCTGCTGAAACACCTGATGTGTGCGCACCCTCTTTCGCTTGGTGAACATCTTGTGCGCCGTAGTATATTTTTTTATTTTTCTGAAACAGAGATAGGTACACAAACGGTGGGCATACCGCGTGGTAGATGTTTTTAATAGATTTTGTTCGCACTGCGTATTCACGAACAAACCCCTCAACTTTACGTGAAGTCTTGGGGTTCATTTTCCAGTTTCCTATGATATGTAGTGTAGTCATAGAAAAAGTATACCATATTGATTGTTACTCAATTTCCTCCCATGAAATCGTACTGTATGAGTCTGAAGTGAGAGGAAATGATGGAGGTGGCGCATAAAGGAGATTTGCATCATAAGTAATCACACGGTCTTCATATCCACTTACATGCTGTCCACCAGAGTTTGCGAAGGCAAAACCATATCGTTGGTTTGAAGCAATCATTCCATACAGTCTCAAGATAGAACGTGTATAGTAGGTGCTACACGCCGAGGAGTAATAATATCTCCCTACTCGTCCATTTTGAGCTACAAGTGCAGCATCTATCTGAAGATCGTCTTCGGAGACAAATCCTACATTGATATTCTTTTGGGCAATAAGTGAAATGACATCAGTTCCATTATAGTTTGTATACTTTAAATCATTATTTATGGTGATACTTTTTCGTGTGTTTGCATTGTCGGGAAATCTTCCTGCTGCGATTGTAAGACGTGCGGTATTGATAGTTCCGTCAATCCACAAATTATCCTCAACAAAAATTAAACCATTTGAAGGAAATGCATAATTTCCAAGGAGTACTTGCCCATTGTTTGATCTAATACTCCATGTCCCCCATTCATCTTCTCCGCTTGAATTCTGACTACATCCATTTGTTACAGTTGAAAGATTTGTAACACGATACAGATCAAAAGTGTCATTTGTTTTTAACACTATTCGATAACCTTGATATCCCGATGCAGCAAAATATCTTCCACTTGATTGAGCACTTGTTTTAATCTGAGAAAGACTTGAAGTAATACCATTAAAATCTGCCGACGCAACAGGAAATTGTCTTCCTGCCATAAACACATCTGTTCGAGCCTGAGGAGTTGCAGGTGGTGTCTCTGCGGCAACATATTGGACATACGAACCAGTTTGAGGTGGCGGCTTCACGTGCGTGTGTACTCCAAATTCTAATTTATCTGCACCAGGCTCATCATGGTCTGGATCATCATAACTAGATACAGTACTTGTAACTAAATTGTGGGCCAATCCATCAAATCGAATTCCTCCATTTGAATGAATCGGGCCAAATGTTTCAGTACCCTCTCCAAATCGCATCGTATCATTTGCAACCACTGCCCATTTTGCAAACGAAGGAATGGCAAGTTTGGTTTGAATAATTCGAGATGCTGATGGATCTGCGACAACTGTTCCTTCTGATCGTATAGTGACCACAGTAGATCCAGTAACAGGAGGAGTAATTGTGAGAATAAAATGACCTATAACATTTCCATTTTCATCTTTGAATTCATGTGTGTACGGACCATTGCTGTTTGTTCCATCTTTAAAATCATTTTTGTTGTGTGCAAGATGCCATCGATAATAATCAATTCCAGCTTCAGCAATTTGAAATGCCTGTTCACGATAAATAGTATGTCGAGATAGTGCCATTGTAGACTGCGTCCATCCCACAAATCCAGCAACAAGCGCAATTGCAATTGAAGAAAAAACTACAACACCAATAAGCATTGCGCCACGAACTTTTTTTGTTGTTTTTTCTAAAATGCGCACCATGAATATATTGTACGATAAAAAATCAAAAAAATGTGCACATTATAAGTTGTCTTTTAAGTTACGGAACGAGACTTGTGTCACAATCGAAAGCGGCGCAGGTGGAATATTTACTTTTTCATCAATGATAACTTCAATCCGCACCAATCGCACACTCGTGACAGAAACTGGTGATGTAAGAGCCGATGTCGAACCGTTATAATTTGAATCATAATATGTAAATATCGGAGTTGATCCATTTCGGACATATTGAATCAAATCATATGAGGTTTCGTTTGCGGTATTGTATACATACGGATTCCCAGTCGGAACAGTTATTCCCTTTTTAAGAGTAGTTCCGCTTAGGTAATAGCGGACTCTTTCCTTAACTCCGTTGTCATCAGTATCAGTAAAAAATACAAATTCGTTTGTTCCAGCAACTTCAATAGGATACCCGCCAAGTGACGAGAGAGATGCACTGCGTATTTCATTCACCATAGGGCGAAGGACTTTTCGTGCGTCACTTGCTACATTTAATGACTTTGAAAAATAGCGATTGAAAGAAAACACATCCCCACTAAATTTGCCCGCACCAATTCCAATTACCGCAACAATAGCTACTGTCACAATTGTTTCAGCAAGAGAAAAACCGCGAATTGTAGTTGGTGATGATTTCATTAAGGGTTTAGTGTTACGTTTGATTGTTGCCAATCAGAGGAAATATTCACAAGAGTACTTGAATCATTATATCCTGATTTTGACACTGTAAGTGAATACGTACTTGAATCTAAATTTTGAAACGACACTTGTCCAGGCGGTGTACACGACGAGGAATACGTGAGACTCACATCAGACACAGATGGAGTAGTACTAGAAGACTCTGTGCTTAAAAATATTTTATAACGAATATATCGATTACCACTATGATGAGTACCGAGAGTTTTATTCGCAGCTGTATAATACGATGCACCTGTTCCATCTGGTCCTGTAAAATTCCATGTTGCATTGTCATTGTTTGATGCAATCTGAAACTTAACACTTTCGCTCCCGGTTGCGATCGGTTGATCTTGTGGTAACCACAAAATCTCATTGTAATTTGTTGAAGTAGATCCGGTATCAAATGTAGATGACTCAAGAATTCCATTTGACGTATATGTCCCACCTGAATTCACCAACGACAGCGTACCAGGAACTGTTGTAGTATTCACGAAATTATTATCTCCAAAATAATGTGTCGAATCTGTAAAGTTTGCTTGACCACTTCCACCCGACCAATCTGTCTGAGAAAAGAAGCCTTGGCCAGTGGTTTTTGTACTTTCAAAAGAACTTTGCTGATCATCGAGTTCTACTGAAGCACCAGAAATTGGAAGCCCTGTCGAAGAATCCTTTACTGTAACCATTAGTGTTTTGGGTGCTCGAGGTGCAACAATAAATTGTATTGATTGAGAAGAGTTTGGTAATACATCGAATTGCAAAAGCGGGTTTGAGCCAATAAGATCATAATTTGAATCAATAGGTGTAATGTTGTACGTATCCCACTCAAGAGTAGAAAGTGAAAGCGAACCTGAGCTGTTTGTTGCATGATTTTGATTATATTTAATTACATCAGGATTTGTACCAATCTTTTTTGTACCTTTAAGAGAAAAATCAAAACCAGATACGGGTGTACATGTTGATGTAACACTATCAACCGAAAGTGTGCTCAATCTATCAATTGCAAGCGAGATTTGAGTTATAGTTTGTGATGCAACAAAAGCTTGAGGTGTAATAGGTGTTGACCCCGAAAGTTCGGTGGTTGTGTACGTACGTGAAGTTGAATATCCATTTTTTGTAGCACTCACACTGTATGCAGATGAAGGAGGTACATCGATAATTCGAAGTATTCCATCCACACTTGTTTCGTCTGTAAGATTAACAGCAGGAGACACAGAACTGTTGACCACGGTCACATCAGCTTCTGAAACAGGTTGTCCATTTGCATCAAATACTTGAACAAAAAGTGCGCCATTATTTGATGTGAGCTCCAGGTTTTTTGGGGCAACCAAGGTTGAAAGAGATATTGGACTTGTGTACTTACATTCTGTACACGAAACTTCTATGTCAACAAATTTATTATCTGCAGGCGAAGTATCATTTGGATTACCACCCAAAGTTCCGTCATAAGTTTGATCAACGTTTCGAATTGTTATTCCCACAGTAAACGAAATGCCATCACGAGTAACAGTTTGTGTCTGAGGAAGTGTTCCTGAGGGGATACCGCCACTTGTACCAACTGATGAATAAGAAAGATTTCGAATAATTTCTAGTTGTTCGTTTGCAATATTTGTTGCAACAGTTTTGACTTTGATAATAGACAAAAGTGTAGTGACTTTTTGATACACTCCGTAGAGTGCCATTGATACTCCCACAAAAAAAGCTACAGCAACTAGTGTCTCGACGAGAGTTGTCCCTTTTGTGTATCGTTTTGTATAAAAATAATTGTACATCGTGTTTATCCTATGCTATCCATCAATGAATACATTGGGGTAATCATCGATACCGCAAAAAATCCTACCGCTCCTCCAATAAGTATCATAAGTACTGGTTCGATAATAGTTGAAAGATCTTTGGTCTTTGCTTCAACTTCAGATTCATAAAAGGTCGCAATATCCAGAAGCATATCACCAAACTTTCCTGTTTCTTCTCCAACCTCCATCATTTCACCAACCATAACCGGGTAGAGATCTGTCCGTTCTTTAAAGATTGACGAGATAGGAACACCCTTCTGGACAGCATCGACTGCTTTTTGTATCAAGCGTTTATAATGAACATTCTGAACAACATCTTTTGTAATTTGTAGTGCACGCGTGACATCTACACCAGAGGCAAGCAGTGACGAAAGCGTTCGTGCGGTTCGAGCAGAATTCATTTCCTTGATAATGTTTCCAACTACAGGAATTTTCAAAATGACAATATCAATAAATGGTTGTGTTCGTTCTGCGCGGACAAACGCTCTAAGTAAAAACACAAATACAATCAATGATGCAAACACCAACAATGGTGAAGATGAAAGAGTATCACTTATCCAAATAACAAGTCTTGTCGATGCCGGTAACTCAATATTGAGCTCCTTGAATGTTCCAGTGAGTGTTGGCACCACGTAAATCATCATCAAAATTCCAATCAAAAACATCGCTGAGACAATAACAGAAGGATACGTCATAGCACCTTTTACCTTTCGCGTCAGATTGTAGCTCTTCTCGAGGTTTGCACCTATCTCAGTAAGTGAAGGAGCGAGCTTTCCTGATTCTTCACCTGCTCGAACCATTGAAATAAAAAGTGTTGAGAATACTTTTGGATACTTTGCCATTCCATCTGAAAGTGTGCCTCCCTTGTCAATATTTTTCATGAGATCATCAATGACACTCTGAAATTTTTTATTTTTTGTCTGCTTATGAAGAACTTGAAGTGCACGAGAAAGAGGAAGTCCTGCTGAAATCATTCCTGAAAGATTTCGTGTAAAAATAATTTTTTCTGAGAGTTTAATTTTACCAAACAACGCGCTCACAAAAGGAATATTAATTTCAAGTGCTCCCTTTTTTTCAATAACCATAATCGGAACAATTCCTTGCTCTCTAAATTGTTTTGTAACAGCAAATTTATCTGGTGCTTCAATAACACCTTCTTGAATTTGTCCTTCTTTTGTTTGAATTTTGTATTGAAATTTCATTAGAGTTAAAACACACTAAAATAGGGTATAAATATATTATACGATAAAAATTTTTTTTTGCTCGTTTATAAAATAAAAAACTCTTTTTAAAGAGTTTTTTATTTTCACTATTCACTTACCACACGCAACACTTCTTCTGTTGTAGTAAATCCCATCACCGCTTGATATATTCCGTCTTCAATCATTGTCATCATGCCTTCTTTTTTTGCCTGTGCTTCAATATCATCGGCAGATGCACCCTTTAATACCAATTCCTTAATTGCAGGACTCATCTTGAGGGCTTCATGGATTCCCACTCGCCCCTTGTATCCATCTTCGCTTTCTTCACTTTTCTTAGGTCTATAAAATGAAATAGTACTCCAATCATCTTTCTCACCTACAGCTTTTTCAAGTTTAAGCAATGAAAGCATTCGATCAAGATCAACAATATTACTCAATGCTTTGGGTTCCCCTTCTGACAAAATATACTTCTCTTTTGCGTTAGTAAGTCGTCGTACGAGACGTTGTGCGATCACAACTTTTACCGTCGACACAATCAGGAATGGCTCAACACCCATATCAATCATTCGGGGCACTGCACCTGCTGCAGAGTTTGTATGAATAGTTGAAAGCACTAAGTGTCCAGTAAGAGCAGCATTCACGGCCAAAGATGCAGTTTCTCCATCACGAATTTCCCCCACCATTACAATATCAGGGTCTTGTCGGAGAAGCGCGCGTAGTCCGTTTGCAAATGTCATACCAATTTCTGGTTTGACTTGTGTCTGGTTGATTCGAGGCATTTGGTATTCGATAGGATCTTCGACTGTAGAAATATTCACATCTGGAGTATTCAAAATGTCTAGAATCGTATAGAGCGTTGTAGATTTTCCAGATCCAGTCGGCCCCGCAGCAAGCACCATTCCAGTGCGTTGCTTCATGCCATCATGAATTCTGTCGAGTGATTCTCCATGAAATCCAAGTGCCTCAAGTGTGAATCCCTTTGAATTTTCTTTCAAAATACGGATAACAGTTTTTTCTCCGTAGTATGTTGGGAGTGTTGAGACACGAAATGATACTTTTTCTCCATCATTTTCAATTTTGAATCTTCCGTCTTGAGGAATTCGCTTTTCATCAAGTTTTAAATTAGAAAGTACTTTGATACGAGCAATAATTCCTGCAGCTGCATCTTTTGGGAGTACCATGGCATCACGAAGAAGTCCATCAATACGATAACGCACAATGAGTTCGTGTTCTCCTGGTTCGATATGAATATCGGAGGTGTTTTGGATGATGGCATGAGAAATGAGCGTGTCGACAATTTTCACAACAGGCAAATCTTCTGCCATTTCTTTCAAATCTTTTTCTGTGACATTCTCCCCATCTGCTTCTGATATTGTTTTAAGTGATGCAGATTCTTTCTTGATGATATCGTCAAATTCTGCCTTGAGTGTTTTCTTATACTGAAGAAGTGCTGATTTAATAGATTCTTGATCAGTAAGTCGCGGGAGAATTTTCAACCCTACTTTCTTTTTTACTGAATCAATCACAGAAAGATCGTCAATATCAAGCATTGCTACTTCCAATCCTTCTTTTGTTTTTTGATACGCGATTACATTGTGAGTTCGTGCGATTGGCTCAGGAATCAATGACAAAATTGAAAAATCAATTTTTTCTCCTTGAAGACTTACAAAAGGAATACCAAGTACATATGCTTCGGTTCGACGAAGATCTTCTTCTTTTATTTTCCCTAAAGAAAGAAGCGCATTGCCTATTGTTTCGTTTGTGTCCTCAATACGCCTTTCAGCTTCAACAATATCTGCCTTTGATGCCAAACCAGCTTCTAGAATAAATTTTTTAAGTTGAGTATCTTGATTGCGCATAAAAATTGAATTACTTATCATTAGTATATCAGCAATATAAAAACTCACAGCATACATGCTGTGAGTTTTTATGATTAGTTCCATGAAATTTCCATTCGTCCACCAAATCCTCCATTTCCCGAATTTGCTTTTGCCCCTGATGCTAGTGAAGTATCCGAGCCGCAGTTATCCGCACTTCCTCCGTCACCACCTTTTCCGTATGTTCCAGAAGCTGACGATGGAACACCTCCAAGTCCTCCATTTGCTGCAACACCTGTAGCGTATGCTGTTTTTATCAAGAAATCCTTAAGTGTAGTCTGACTTCCATTACCACCACCACCTCCACAAACATCTGAAATTCCATTAAATGTTGAATCTCCTTCTGAAGGTGTACCCCCACTACCACCTACACCTAGAGTAACTACATATGTTGCTCCCGCTGTCAGATTAAGTGTATATGTTTTATACTCACCAGCACCTCCACCACCTCCTGCACCACCAATTTTTGGGTTTGATGAAGCAAGCATTCCGGAACCATCATCTCCATCTTGTCCAGTTTGTGTTCCAGAGGTCAATCCTCCAACACCACCAGTGTTTACAAGCGATGAGGCACAAATTGATGGAGTCGAGCAAACCTTGCGACCCCCCTTACCACCTTCTCCGCCTACTGCAGAAGCAACAACTTGACCAACTTTAGTAAGAGTTGAATCTCCACCTTTGGCACCATCACGAGAGATAGCACTCGCACTTGTGTGAACAGAACCAGCACCTCCACCACCTCCTGCACCCCATACTTTTACTGTAAATGTTTTTCCTGCAAGTGAAGGATCAACATAAAAAGTATTTGCCATACAAATAGTACACGGACCAGAAGTATACTGTGAAGTGCCTTGCATGGTATATATTTGAGTATTTCCTGTTGGACCAGAAGTTCCGCAAAGTACAAGTGTTCCATTAGAATCGGCACAAATTTGTTCAGGTGTTGTTCTTGTAGTATCAGAGAGTGGGAGAACCATTACTTGGTCACCAAAGATAGAATCTCCTGCAACTCCAAGTTGATTTGCAGCAAGAAGTCCATGAATATCAAGGAGTGATCCTGATGTCGGTGTTCCACCTTTTCCTTGTGGAGTTGAAGTCACGTTAATCGGAGCTGCTTTATTGTTTGAAGGGGGATTACCTGGCGCTCCACCCCATGCAGAGAATGCAATCTGTGCACCAAAACCAATGACCAGACACAGTGCGAGTATTTTTAAACTTTTTGAAAATGTGTTCATCATATACTTTTAATAATTAAATAAACTTTTAAGGACAAATTACGAGATTACCACTACTTGCAACACATACAGGTACTGGAGTGGTTCGAGAACTGTCACCAATAAGTGTATTTGTAAATTTTCCTCCGAATACTGATGTCCCTGCAACAACTAAATCATTTGAGAGTAATAATCCTTGTACATCATAGAGAAACGATCCCATTCCTGCTCCTCCTTTTGCTTGAGGTGATGAATCTGAGAGCAAAGGAGGTAATGCATTATTTCCTGTTGGTGTTGTTGTTGGGGGGTTCCAACCAAAAACAGGAGACACAACCATCACACCCACTCCGATTACTGTCACTACTACCAATGTTTTTATTTGTGAATAGATATCTGTTTTCATAGTAGACTAATTGATTTTAAAACTCCTCAAATCGTGGCTTTCTAGGTCCAGATGATCCTGTTTCGACCCGACAATCAGGATATATTGTGGTTGACACTGTGCCAGGAATCGGATTTTCATCTTCATCATAACATTGCATTGTCACGGTATATCCTTGAGGTTGAATAGTAGTGTATGGAAGTGTGAATGATCCTGAATTTACTGCATATTGATTAAGTAGTCCTGTTGGATTGTATGGAGAACCAGGGGTTGGAGGAAGCCCATCGCCATGCGGACCAGGTGTCCAGGGTATTGATGTATTTGAAGGAGAAACAACTTGGTAACATCCAGTGTTTGATGAAGGAGTAGAAATCCATGATACTTCAAACTCTGTGGCATTTACATCGTCTGGTAAACACTGAGCAATAATTGCTTGCTGTAATGGATCTTGAGGTGGACGAGTGTACGTGATATTGGCACGAGCAACATGATCGACTCCATTTATGTCTTTACAGATAATTGAATACTCTGCAATTGTACCCACCGATGCACTTTTGACCTCTACGTTAGGCTGTGAATCGTTTGGACTTCCAAGTTTTGGTAGTCCTGACCAGTTTGATGCTGGCTTCCATACACCGTTCAATTTAAGTCCAGTTGACCCTGGTGTACCATCACCTGGAAGACATGCATTAAGACCAAACAGTGATGTATTTGGGTGTGACCATGAGAGCGTTGTTTTTAGACCGCTTGTATTCTCCAAGAATGATGAAGGTGATGCTGACAACACAAGATTTCCAGTCGCGTTCACTCGAACGATTGTTGTAGCACTTGCGAGAGCACCCCATGGAGTAACACAACTTACTTCATACTCCACATCACCTGACGCAATGGCAGTTGATACACCATTTACATAAGAAGGAACTGTGACACTTTGAGGTGTAAATGAAGGGACTATAGGCCCATTCCAATTTGAAATTGAAAGCGGAGTACTTCCTCCCCCTGTAATATCTGTAGCTTTACCTTGACATGAAGAAAATGTATACCCCATGCTTTGTGGCGCATACTCAAGATCAACATTATCACCTTGGTTTACTTGAGTCACCACAACTCCTGATTTCAGAGCGCGAAGAGTCATGGGTATTACTTCGAGTGGTCCAACATCTACAGATGCGTGAACAACTTTTCCGTTGAGGGGGTTTAGACACTCGACATAATATCGTGCCTGCGATGACTCACGTGTAATTATTCCATATCCTGAATATTGCCCACCACTGATTGTTGTAAGTGTTTTTGCAGGGTTCCAGTCAGATGTATTTGGTGGAACTGAAGTACCAACAAGGTTCTTGACCGAAACGGGAAGACTTGACTGAAGCCCAGGTCCAGTCCCAAACGGACCAAGTTCATTATTTGGCCATGTTGACGCAAGCCCATAATTTGATGCATCAAGAGAATATGCGTCACAAGATCCAGGGGTAACTCCAACTGTGTAATAACTAAGTGCAGCTTTATCTGACGTAGTGGTAATATTTGGATTCTGGTAAAGCCATACACCAATATCGAGAACATTAATAGTTCCAACTCTGACAATTGTAGCTCCACTGGTCATTGTACAAGTCAGTGCAAGATAATGTTGACCGACAGGAAGACTGAGACCTACCCCACTTGAACCAGTCACTAAATAGATTGCGGGGACTGGGCCATTGCTTGCACCAGAAAATGCACATGAAGTTGCACTACTTGTGTTCCATTTGTAATAAAGTTTTTGTGTTGTCGCAATTTCAAGAGTGAAAGGTTGACCAATTGGACTAGGAACCGAAGTAAGGAGTGCGGGTACATATGAAACAGGTGTTCCTACTGGTGATCCGGGTGGGACTGTACCGACATCCAGAAACACTGTTTCAGATGGTGCGACAATAGAAGTTGAAAGTTTTACTGCTGAGAAATCAACCCATCCCACAACACTATCTCCCCATGCAAAACCAGAAAAAAGACCATTTGATGCAACAGTTACTCCATAGTTTGGTGTTGTGCCAGAAAGAGAAAGCCACCCATCCCATCCGTCTGTTCTTGCTGAACCACTACATGAATTATTTATAGAAAAATAATTTGATCCATTTAATCCAGAGCAAAATCTTGCAAAACCAGAGATTTTTCCTGTAACAGAATCATATGTTGCATTTGTTCCTCCTGAAGGAAAACCAGAAAGTCCGCCAAATTTTATCCACCCAAGGTTATCACTCCATCCATACCCACTAAGTGCTCCGCCTGTTCCTACGGTGACTTTGTAGTTAGAAATACCACAAATATCAGATGCAGTAGGGCTTCCTGTTTTACAATTGAGACTTATCCAACCAATTCCATCACTCCATGCATATCCTTCGAGCTCAACTGTTCCAGATTGAGCATACGTGACACCGACACCCACAATTCCGGCAAAAAACATTACAAGTGCAGGTATTATTTTTTGTATCTTTTTTCCCATAGCGCTACTGGTTTTTTATTTTATTTATAAGATCTTGTTTTTTATTATTCACTTCTTCTGCACTAGTAGTCGTATTTTCGATTATTATTTCAGAAATGTCGAGTTTTTCTTTGATGGTTGGCTCCTTGCCGTCTTTGAGTTGTTGTACCATTTGTTCTTTTTGCTTTTTGATTTTGTAATCACCAAACTGTCGAAGTACAAAAATTGTTCCAAGGATAAGAACAAGGATAATGATAATTGAAATATACACTTTCTTCTTATCAGTGTGAGGCACGTGTGATTGAGTGAGTGGATTTTGTTCCATAGTAAATGTAATTATTAGAGTACTACTTTATAGTATCACTCACTGAGTGTCTTCTCATGTAAATGTGTGGATAATTAAATCAAAAAACGCACATTATTATGTGCGTTTTTTGATTTAATTTGTATCTTCGTCTGAAATTTCTTCAGCAACTTCTTTGAGTGTTGAAAGTGATGCATATCCTTCATCATCACCTGATTCAACAACATCATCGCCTTTTATGCCTTTAATGTCGATTCTCCAACCAGTAAGTTTCGCTGCAAGTCGAACATTTTGCCCACCTTTTCCAATTGCAAGTGAAAGCTGATCTTCTGCAACCTCAATCATAGCCTTGTGCTCTTCTTCGTTTACATCTATAGAGAGAACTTTTGCAGGTGAAAGAGATTTTGCAACAAATTCTTTTGGGTCTGCTGACCAAGGGATAATATCTACCTTTTCTCCATTGAGTTCAGACATAATAGTAGTCACGCGAACACCTTTTTGACCTACGCATGATCCTACAGGGTCAACATGTTCGTCATTTGAGTGAACGGCAATCTTTGAACGTGAACCAGCCTCACGAGCGATTGACTTGATTTCCACTACACCACTTGCGACTTCTGGAGCTTCTACCTTGAAAAGTTCTCCGAGAAATCGTGGGTGTGAACGTGAAAGTTTCAAGTTTACCCCTCGAGGTGTTTCTTCAACAAGGTACAAATATGCTTTGATTCTGTCTCCTCGGTTGTATCGCTCTCCAGGAATTTGCTCATCGTGTGGAAGAATACCTGTTGCTCGATTGAAATCAACGAAAATAGTTCCTCGTTCTATTTTTTGAATCACACCATTGATGATTTCTCCTTCTTTGTTTCCGTATTCATCAATAATAGATCCACGTTCAGCTTCACGAATACGCTGTATGATTACTTGTTTTGCAGTTTGTGCAGCGATTCGCCCGTAATTTTCTTGTGTTTCAAGTGGGAAAATAATCTCATCTCCTAGTTTTGCATCACTTTTGATAAGTTTTGCATCTTCGAGAAGAATATGGTGCTCTGGATTAAATCGCACCCGGTCGTCACCTTCAATAATGTCTTCGGTATCACCGAGATCTACGGCTTCACCTTCTTCTTCTGGGTTTATCATTCGTGCGGTCGACTCATCGACTACGATTTTTACCTGTAAAAACGAAGTTTCTCCTGTTTCAATATCAAAATGGGCTCGAACAATTTGTCCTTTCTTTCCGTAATCTTTTTTATATGCAGCAGCAAGTGCTTGCTCGATGGCATCAATTATCTTTTCTTTCGGTATTTTTCGCTCTTCTTCAAGTTGAAGGAGGGCTGATTTCATAACTTTTAGGTCTAACATAGCTAGTTATTGGTGAAAAGAGATAAGCGGATAGCGAGTGGATTTTAACTTTCCTAGTTCCCTATACCCTTATAACTTTTCACTTATTATTAGTATTAAATTGTCATTATTTCCAAAAAAGCTTTATAAAATAAGGATTTTTGTAATAAAGAACGCCCGTTTCGGTACGGACGTACTTTGACTATACCATGAGAGTGTAGTGTGTGCAATTTTTTTCAAAATAAACTACTATTTGCTATACTGTACTTCTACATTGTATATAGTATGTGGAAATTTATTAGAATTTTATCTTAAAAAAATGAACTTACTACACGACATAGAACCAGGAAAAAATACCCCAGAATCAATACATGTGATTATTGAGATCAACAAAGGATCAAAAAACAAGTACGAAATCGACAAAGAAACAGGCATCATTGCCCTAGACCGAGCAATGCATACGAGCCAGGACTACCCTTTTGACTATGGATTTGTGCCTCAAACCCTTTGGGATGACGGTGATGCACTTGATGTAGTATTGCTTACTACATACGCACTTCTCCCAGGAATATTGGTGCGCGCACGCCCAGTCGCAATTATGCACATGGTGGACGGCGGTGAAGCAGACGAAAAAATTATTGCCGTGCCAGAAGACGACCCACGATGGAATGATGTCAAAGATATTGCTGACATAAACAAGCACACACTCAAGGAAATAGAGCACTTCTTTGCCACATACAAGAAAATTCAAAACAAAACAGTTGAGATCAATGGTTTTGAAGGAGCAGATGAAGCAAAACGCGCAGTTGTTCGATCGCTTTCTCTCTATAAAGAAAAACATCAATAATAAACAAAAAAACATCATGCATAATGCATGGTGTTTTTTGCACATACACGAAGATTGTTGTGTTATATACTATACAGTAACGACACATGGTTCGTGTTCGTTATAGTTTACGTGAGAGATTATTATTAATCGATAATACACAAATTATAATTATGAAATATTTATTCAACATGTTTTTGGCATTTATTCTTGCCATAACAGGATTCGCAACTTTATCACATACAGTACATGCTGAAAGTGGAAGTGATACTGATGACGATGATAGCTCAATATCTACTGATGATTCAAATGACGACTCTGATGATGATTCAGATGATGACAAAGGAGGTCTTCGCCCACGTGGTGACAAAATAAGAGAAATGGAGTTTAAAAAAGAGCGCGAAGACTGGAAACGAGCTCTTGAAGCTTCAAAAGATGAATTCAAAATTAAAAGAGAAGAAACTAAGAGTACACTAACTGGTCTCAAGGATGAATTCAAAGCAAAGAGAGAATTACTCAAAGCTGAGTATGAAAAGCGAAGTGATGAGTTCAAGAAGAAAAAGGAAGAAATGAAAAAAGAACTCCATGACAAACTTGGAGAAGTGCGAGGGGAAATATTTACACGATTTGAGATTGCAACAGAAAGACTTACTCAAATCCAAGACAAACTCACTACACGAATAGAAGCATATACTGCAGAAGGAAAAAATATGTCTTCAGCAAAAACTCTGCTTGATTCTTCAAAATCACACCTTGCAAAAGCAAAAGATTTGATTGCACAAGCAAAAGCAAAAATTCCAACACAAACCACACAAGATACTGCAACAGTTTCAGGTTCATCAAATAGTATCGATCAAGCACTACGTGATGAAATCCGAGCATTGCTTAAAAATGCAAAAGAAGAAATGAAGCTCGCTCATACAGACCTTCGAGAATCATTCAAGGCAATCATCAAAGTTCTTGTTCCAGAAGCAAGTGATGATTCAAACAATGACTCATCAGGAGATGACGCAACAGGTTCAAATCAATAATTTAATAGCCAAATAATTTTCTCACAATGGACAACTCTACACAAAACACTCAAATGCCTCCAATGCAAAATCAAGCTCCTATAAACAGTGGCGACACAAAACCACATGGACAAGGTGCGCTTATTGGTTCAATAATTATCATTGCAATAATTATCATTGGAGCATTCTATGTAATCAAAAATACTCAACCTCCTCAAGAAAACATCCAAGAAGAAATGGGTGTCACTCAAAATGATGCAGTCGTTGACACAGAAACATATCTTGAATCACAATCATCAGTCTCAGCATCAGATGAATTGTCTGATATTGGTTCTGACATAGATGCAACAGATATTAATTCTGTTGACTACGGAGTAGATGCAGCCCTTCAATAAGACTTGCTCACTATTCAAAAAAACAAAATCGCCACTTGATGGCGATTTTGTTTTTTTGAATAGTTGTTGTAGACTCATTGCACTATGTGTTTTATGTGGTAAATTCGTGTCTTTCCAAAGGAATATATGCCGCATATTCATAGTTATTAATTACTCTAAATACATATCATTTCATGTCGCACACAATAAAAAAATTAGAAAATAGCCGTATAGAAATTGAAGGAGAACTTGCGGTTGATATTTTTGAAGGATACAAAGCACGCGCCCTCGAACACCTCGGCGCTCATATAGAAGTCGATGGGTTTCGAAAAGGTCATGTTCCGTCTTCTGTTCTCATGAAGCACATTCCAGAAAATATGCTTCTTGAAGAAATGGCAGAAATGGCACTCGGCGAACACTACCCAAAAATTCTTGAAACTGAAAAGCTTGATGCTATTGGAAGACCTCAAATCACTATTACCAAACTCGCACCAGGAAACCCTCTCGGATTCAAGATTACATTCGACACACTCCCTGAAATCACTCTTCCTGAATACAAAACAATTGCAAAGGAAACTCGCAAAGATAAAGTGGTTATTGAAGTCACAGACAAAGACATTGACGATACCATTCTTCAAATCAGAAGAATGCGTGCACACGAAGATCTCCACAAGGAAGGTGGTCATGCACATGATGATCACTCACATGCTCCAATCACAGATGAACAATTACCAGAGTTTAATGACGAATTTGTAAAAACACTTGGCGGCTTTGAAAATGTTGATGCTTTCAAAGAGAAACTCAAAGAAAATATCTCAAAAGAAAAGGAACGCGAAGCTCGAAGTACTATGCGTCTAAAAATCGCAGAAGCACTCCTTGAAAAAACAAAAATGGAAGTTCCTCAGATTCTTATTGATAGTGAATTAGAAAAAATGATGTTTCGACTCAAGACTGATGTTGAGCACGCAGGAATTAAGTTTGAAGAATATCTAAAAAACATTTCAAAAACTGAAGATGATATCAAAAAGGAATGGACTCCAGATGCAATCAAAAAAGCATCACTTGAGCTACTCATTTTTGAAATTGCAAAAAAAGAAGAAATGAAACTTGATGATAAAGAAGTTGAAAGAGAAGTAGAAGCAGTTCTTACACACTATCCTGGAGCAGATAAAATGCGTGCACAGGCATATGTTGAACAAGTACTCATGCACGAAAAAGTATTTGCGCTTCTAGAAGGCGAAAGACAATAAACCAATATAAAAAACTGCAATGTATACACTGCAGTTTTTTATATTCCAGCTTTACCATCCTAACAACTTGGTGATATACTGAGAATGCAATGCACAATACTCGCCTTTCAATCTTCATACTACCTGTACTAATTATTGGATTAAGTGTATTTACTACATTCGTAGAAGAAAATCCTTCATTTCGTGCGCTCTTCCAAATATCACAGGTTGCAAATCCGTCGGTCAACGACGAATCTGAGAGTATCATTGAAGAAGCACAATCTGAACGAAGTGAAGATATCTCTTCAGACCCAGCACAAGACGAAGCGGTATCTACAGAACAAGAACTCACCAGTGAAGAAATCAGAGAGATTACAGAAAATGCTCAACCTGACGACCAAGAAACTACTCGAGATGAATCAAATCAATCATCAGAACAAAATACTGACACAACTGAAAGCATCCAAGACACTCCCCAAGAAGAAGTTTTGACCGAAAACCAAGAAGTACCACTTGAAACAGAGGAACAAACCGACCAAGAAATAAAAGATGCAGAGGAATTGGCGTTGAAAGTTGCTCAATTTGAAGTATCACGAAAAAATATTTCATACAGATTTCAATTAAACCTCGCTCGACTAGAAGATGCACGCGACTCTCTTTCTGAAAAAATTACTCTTATGGAGCAAGAAGGAAAAGATACGACACAAGCAAAGAATGCCCTTCTTAATCTTGATGAAGCAATTCGAAACTCTCGTCACTATATAAAAGACTCAACAGTACCAGATTCTGTTCCAGGCATTCAAAAACTTCTCTCTGAGTACGTTAAAAATGCTCGAGACTCAATTCAACAAGGTTACACTGCCCTCTTTGATGCAATAAAAGAAGCTCAATAAAAAAAGTCCCGACCTGTCGGGACTTTTTGCTTAAGAATTTCTTTTGTGTTTTTTATCATTCACAGCAACCAATGCTGAGATAATAAAAATTGCAAGCAGTACAATTATCCCTGTGATTTTTGAGTGATTATCATCAGTTTGTGTAGATAAATCACTTGCCGAGAGGATGGTGACTAGTTTAAGCATGCATATATGTGGTTTAAGGTTCAGACAGTGAAAGGGTCGGCAATTTGGGCCGACCCTTTTAGGGTTTTGTGGTCGTAGGTTGATTCTACTTGGGGAGTCTGATGTCAGGTGTTTCTACTGACTTCATACTAAACAAGATTGTTGTGCAGAGCACAGCGAATCCTATTGCCCAACAGATGACTGGAATACCTGTTAAGGTTGCCAGATCAAGAATCAACTTTGTTACCATTTTTTTGTTAATTTAAATTTAATATATTATATCAATTTAAACTAAAAAGTCAATATCTTAAATTGAATAAAAAAAAACGCACTCTTTCGAGTGCGCAAGCTGATAAAACCGCTTTGTGTTAGTATGATGCACATCCGGTGAATGAAGCAAATTGCTTCCAATTACCATATGTATCCTGTGTCCATTTTACGGACACTATTGCTCTTTTAATATACCCTACTGGGCACACGTTGAAGCATTCACTGTTTAGGTCACCATACAAATTCTGGTGAGCGTAGACTGTAATATCTTCTGAGCCGTTCATATCAGTATCAACTCCGATCATTCCTCCCGCAGGAAGACCGTAAACATATCCTTCGATAGGTGGAGGGATTGATCCTGAGCCACCACCTGTCCATACGCCACCATTTCCTCCAGTACCACCTCCGCCATTTCCACAGGTACATTGAGACGGGCCATCATATCCGGGGTCACTTGAAACTTCGCATGAGGTAATGGTCATCACCATAATAATCATTGCTGAGGCTGAGAGCGTGATCATTTTTTTCATCGCTATTTAGTTTTTGATTTTTCTGAATATATTATAGCAAATATATGTGATTTGTCAATACCTCTCTTCTTAAATACAGGACCTTTCAAAAACCTATATTTTGTGGTATTATTTCATTATTCTTACAAATAACCATTATTTTATATGCTTATTCCAACAGTTTTAGAAAAATCACAGTTTGGCGAGCGTGCATACGATATTTACTCAAGACTCTTGAAGGATCGTATTATTTTCCTTGGTGGCCCAATCGATGACTACATGGCAAATCTCGTGATCGCACAGCTTCTTTTCCTTGCAAACGAAGATCCTAAAAAGGACATACACCTTTATATCAATTCTCCAGGAGGGTCAGTCGCATCTGGACTTGCAATCTATGACACCATGCAATTCATCAAACCTGATGTGTCGACCATATGTGTCGGAATGGCAGCATCTATGGGAGCATTCTTACTCTCTGGCGGAGCAAAAGGAAAACGTTTTTCCCTTCCAAATTCTGAAGTCATGATTCACCAACCTCATGGAGGAGCAGAAGGTCAGGCAACAGATATTGAAATAAACGCGAGACACATTCTCAAACTTCGTGCACAACTCAATGAACTTATGGCAAAAAACACAGGGCAGAAAGTTTCGGTCATTGAAAAAGACGTTGAACGAGACAACTGGATGAGTGCTGAAGAAGCAAAAAAGTACGGCATCATTGATGCAGTTATCACAAAGGCAAAATCATAAAAAAGACGGCACTATGCCGTCTTTTTTATGACACAAAGTCAGCCTATTTACGAATACGCATTGACACTGTATTATAAAGATAATCGAATTTATTAGATTAGTACCGTAGTATCCACTTTTACAGTCTGATTACCGAAATTTCATGAAGCGATTTTTTACCCAACTCTCAAAGAAATTACTTAGACATCACACCTTCCCTCACACAGGACGGTAAAAGTTGCATACCTACACATTTATTTTATGTCGACATTAGCACTTATAATCGCGACGACAGCTGCCCTGATTGGTGCGGGTCTCGGTTATTATTTGCGAATTTTAATTTCCAAAGGACAACGAGGCTCAATGGAACTTGAAATTAAGCAAATGCTCGTAGGAGCAAAAGAAGAAGCAGGACGCATTCTTGATGAGTCAAAAAAGAAAGCAGAAGAGCGTAGTGAAGCATTGAAAGAAGAAGAGAAAAACAAAGAAGCAGAATTCAAAAAAACAGAAGAACGACTTATCAAAAAGGAAGAACTTCTCGACGCACGACAAATCGAAATCGATAAAGAAGTAGAAAACATCAAACTCAAAATTGATGAAGTAAAAAAAATAAAAGAGCGTATCGATGCCGCCGATGAAGAAAAAACAAAAGAACTCGAACGCTTAGCGACACTTTCAAGAGAACAAGCAAAAGAAGAACTCGTGCGCACAATTGAAAAAAATTACGAAGAGGACTTGATGATTCGTATACAAAAAATGGAGCAAGCAAATCACGAAAAGCTCGACAAGCGCGCAAAAGAAATTCTTGCAACATCAATCCAACGACTCGCATCATCGACTGCATCAGAAATGATGACCACAAATGTGACCATTCCTTCAGACGATATCAAAGGAAAGATTATTGGAAAAGAAGGAAGAAATATCAGATCATTTGAGCGCGCAGCAGGAGTAGAACTGATTGTAGACGATACACCTGGAACAATTATTATTTCATCATTCGATCCAGTACGAAGACAGATTGCACGCGTCGCACTCGAAAATCTTATACTTGATGGACGTATCCAACCCGCAAAGATTGAAGAACTCGTTGAAAAAGCAAAAGAGGAAATAAATAAAATCATCAAAGAAAAAGGTGAGCAGGCAGTATATGAATGTGGAATATTTAATTTTGATCCTCGCATTATTGCAATCATCGGACGACTATATTTCAGAACCAGTTATGGACAAAATGTTCTCCAGCATTCAATAGAAATGTCACACATTGCAGGAATGCTCGCAGAAGAACTCGGAGCAGATGTATATGTGGCAAAAGCAGGAGCACTTGTGCATGACATCGGTAAAGCACTCGATCATGAAGTCCAGGGAACGCACATAGATATTGGTATTCGAATTCTGCAAAAGTTTGGAGCTGATCCGCGCATCATCACTGCAATGAAATCACATCATGATGATTGCCCACATGAATCAATCGAAGCGGTCATTGTACAAACAGCGGACTATATTTCAGGGGGTCGACCAGGCGCACGACGAGATACAGTTGAAAACTATTTGAAGAGACTCGGAGAACTCGAAGCACTCATAAATGGTTTCAAAGAGGTTGAAAAATCATATGCTATTTCTGCAGGACGAGAAGTGCGTGTGTTTGTAACTCCAGAAAAAGTATCAGATGTCGAAGCAAAAGAACTCGCACGAAATGTTGCACAAAAGATTGAAAACGAACTCAAATATCCTGGTGAAATCAAAGTGACAGTAATCAGAGAAAACAGAATTGTTGAGTACGCAAGATAATATAAAAATCCCCGCAACATTGCGGGGATTGTGTTTTTTAATTATTAGATTATTTGCCAAGTACGATTGCACAAATGTCTGGCCCTACCGAAGTATAGTCACCATAAATCTGAATACCGAATGCATCAATATCAAACTTTCCCCATGTGATTTTTTCTTTGTACCCTGCTCCAGAATATGAACCTGCACTCATTGGAGCAAGATGAATTTCAACAAATCCTGCCCATGAACGCACAAGTTTTTCTTGTTCATCATTTGACAACTCTGCAAGAAAATCCTTTTTCAGGTGAGGAACGACACATATTGAGAAATCTGCAGCAATCCCACCACCATACTGAAGAAATGCCAATCCTTTTTCGCGCGTGTTGTCCATGTACCACTCAACCAACTTGTGCATATATTCAAACGAATGACGAACGACTTGTATTTTAACGGGTTGTCGTTGTTTATACTTTGACACAAAAGGATGTTTTCCATTATAGCTGTAGTAGGTAAATATGTTTCCCATTGTTGAATCTTCAACTCCAGGAACAAACACGGGAATATTGTGTTTCCATGCTTGATACAGCCAGCAATTGAGAGCATCCTCTTCTTTGAATGTAATAAGATTTCTTTCAAAGAGTTGCCAAAAATACTCATGCCAAAATAAGTACTTACCTGTTGATTCTGCCTCCCACCAAAGTTGCTCTAACACAGGAAGAACTTTTCTCACACTTTCTTCTTCCGGTAAAAAGGTGTCCGTAATTCGACGAAAACCAGCATTATCCAACTCTTTTTCTTGTTGACGTGTGAGTTGTTCATAGTTTGGAATGTAGGCATAATCTTCGTGTGAGATAAGTCGATACAAACTTTCTTCCATGTTTGCTCCTGTGACAGACAAGCCAGCTATTTTACCATCACGAATCATTTCGGAAATATCTCTTCCCATCTGGAAAGATGAGCCCGCTCCTGCCATGCTCATAAAGATTTTACCGCCATTGTCGCAATGGTCTTTGAGCCAGAGTCCTGCATCGACAGTCCTTCCGCCATTACAATGTCGCTTGCGATCAACAAGCCAGTTTGTAATAGGAGTGTGCGAATCTGGTGTGTACCTTCTTTCACCTACAACAATCATTTGCTGCAGGTCATCACTCAGTGTTCGAAGTTTTTCTTCTAGTGCCATAGTTTTTGGTTTTTATTTTGTTTAAAGACAATGAACATTTTGTTCAATTTCATACAATACTGTCATTTTAAAGAAGCAAAGTCAATTAATAAACCAGAAACATATTGATGAATCATAGATAATATAAAAATCCCCGCATATGCGGGGTTTTTTATATTTACATCTCCTAAGGTGTCACTGTAAATGATATTGTTGCGGGACTACTTGTTCGATTCGAATAGTCTTTCGAAAATGCTCTAAAGGAGTTTGTTTGATATGTACCAACTCCCGCAGGAACAAATGTGTCGCAAGTATACGGTGAAGTTGTGTCGGTGCATATTTTTGTTGAACCTCCATAAAAGTCTACTTGCTTCACACCAATATTGTCTGTGGCTGTCGCAGTGATTGTTACAGGGTCATTAAATTTGAGTGTTAAGTTGTTTCCAAATGGACTTACAATTTTAACTGTTGGATTTTGCATGTCGATCACAGGTGTGTATGTGACAGAAATTGTATCTTCAGATGAAAGTCCTTTTGTGTCTGTTGCAATTACCTTAAACGTATTCACTCCAGATTTAAGTGTGATTGGTCCTTGTTGCCATGCGCCGTTTGTAAGAATAGTTGTACCTGAAGTTACACCACCTTGTGCATCTACATTTTCCCAAGATACTGTCACACTATCTCCTGCATCATTGTCACTTGCAGAACCTCCAAATGTAATAGTAGGTAGTGATGTAGTAAATGAAGGGTCTTCTATTGGTGTAGAAATTGAAACAAGTGGAGCAGTGTTTGATTGAGCTGGAGAACTCAACGATACTGAAATATATCCATAAGCATACGGTGGAACAACAAACAATGCGGGCGATGGAATACTTCCACTTGCAACACTTATTTGGTCAGGTGTGTCATACAAGAAATCTCCTGCACCTCCCTTTCCAATTGCTCCAAGAAGTGTGTTTGAAGACATCTGGTAATATTTTGCTGAGTTTGAAACCATGTTTACTTGTGTACCATTGTAAGTGAGTTGTGGAAACGAAACAGTCTTACCAGATCTGTTTGCATAATAAACGAATAGATTATTCGCAGTTTGATCAAGATATGCATACACATCAACATTCTCGCTTGTTTGAGCAGCAACATTTACTCTATATAATCCTCTTGTATAAATCTGTTTTGAGATTATTGCTTCATGGTATAGCGCTCTTTTTACATAAAACATTCCAGGCATTGCGATCGACGAAGACTCATCTGCCAATTTTTCATTAAAAAGTCCGTAGGCCATAAATCCAGTAATATTATGTTGAATTGCAAATTCAATCACGTTTGGATTTTGGAGAGCAAACTTATTCATCTCATTTCTGTATATACCTGTAAACAATGCGTTTAACATTGAGTTTGAATAATATCCACTTCCCTGATATGCAGGTCCAGTCCAGTGCGAAAGATTCCATTCTGTGATCCACATCTTTTTTCCAGGGAACTTTGTTTTGTAGTATTCAAAACTCTCAGTTATTGTTGGGAACCCAATATTTTTTCCAGTAACATCCTTCACTGACTGCGCTGTTGGACTATTTTTCATGAATCCTGTGTATTCATTTGCACAATCAAACACTTCTTCTCGTGAAGGCTTACTGTCACATTTAACTTGTGGATATGAATGGAAAATATACGCATTATAAAGTGCACTATCAGTGACCAGAGCGTTAGCTATTGCGGTATTCCACGCATCGTTTTTTATAAATGCATCTGAATTAGGAAGTCTATGCGGTGCAGAAACTAGTCCTACCTTTACTTCTGGATACTGAGCTTTAATAGCAGTTGCAAATGTTCGAGCTTTTGCGAGATATAATGCAGGGTCACCTCCAAAACCAATATCATCGGCGTTAGTCTCATTGCCCATCTCAACACCAGCAATTGATACACCATTTTGCTTAAGGAGTGCAATTTGTGCAACCACTTCTTCTGGTGTGCCATATATTACATTTGCCACAAGCATGGCACGGGCACTGTCTCTTTTGAGATCATCAATATAGTCAAAAATAAAATTTCGCCCTGCTGGAAGAGTTTGCTCGTATGCAATATATTGCTGGGGCGTACCATATATATTTGGAACCTCGTGATGTCCGTAAACGGCAATATCATTGTTTACATCTTCCATTCTGTACCCATAACCTCGCGCCGGTGTGGTATTTGTGTTTGAAGTAAAGAAATGATAATAGCGTGAATCTGTCCCTGAAGGAAAACGATACACTCGTGCACCGAGATTGTCGAGTGCATTTATTTCTTCTTGATCAAATGTGTATCCAGTTACTGGATTGTATTGAAGTGGATTATCTTTATTGTATCGAACTTTAGAATAGTACGATCCCAAATGCACACCAAAAAGCGTACCAGGAACTTTCACTGGTGTACCCGTCACAGTAAGAGGTATTTGCACTTGTGCATTTGATGTCACAACTTGTGCTACTTGTCCCCAGTTTGTTAATTTTCCTGTTACAAAACCTCCTGTGAGTACTATTACCACAAGTAGTATCAGAATACGTAGTGAGTCTTTTTTCATAGAGTCATCAAGGTGCATGATGTATAACTGCTTAATATTAA